>JAMOSN010000065.1 GCA_027068455.1 Sulfurimonas sp. | reverse complement strand
CTCTTGTATTATCAACTCTGCAGCCTCTTTTGATATTGAGATAACTATCTTTTTCTTTTTGAGTTCTTTGTTTAGGTCATTGATAAATTTATGCACAATACCAACAAGTGTAGAGTGGGAGAGTGTTTTAAACTCTATAGTCGCATCAAGTCTATTTCTGAACTCTGGTGTAAAAAATGCTTTTAGCTCTTCGTTTCTTGATATTGATTCATCTTTATTAAAGCCCATAACATTAGGAGCAGTTGCCCCAATATTGGAGGTCATAATCAAAATGACATTTTGAAAATCAGCTTTGTATCCATTGTTATCAGTTAATGTTGCACTATCCATAACCTGTAGTAAAATATTAATGAGATCAGGATGTGCTTTTTCAATTTCATCTAAAAGTAAAACTGTGTATGGATGTTTTTTTATGGCTTCAGTGAGTAATCCACCTTGTTCATACCCAACATAGCCAGGAGGCGCTCCAACTAAGCGAGAAAGCGCATGTTTTTCCATATATTCGCTCATATCGAACTTCTCAAAATTTATGCCTAGTATATCGCTGAGTGCAATTGCAAGTTCTGTTTTCCCAACGCCTGTCGGTCCAGAGAATAAAAATGAAGCAATAGGTTTATTTTGAGGAGTGAGTCCTGCTTTTGCTATCTTAATTGCTTTGGAAACAGCATCTACAGCTAATGGTTGTCCTATTACCCTTTTTTTTAATTTCTCTTCTAGATTCTGCAGTGAAACAGTTTCGTTTGTACTGATTGTTGAAGTTGATATTCCGATAATAGAGGCTATTGTTTTTTCAATATCGGCTGCGTTTACTTTGGATTTTTTAGATTTTTTCAGATGAAAGGAAGCTGCGGTTTCGTCTATAAGATCTATAGC
Organism: Sulfurimonas sp.; assembly: GCA_027068455.1. Taxonomy (GTDB): domain Bacteria; phylum Campylobacterota; class Campylobacteria; order Campylobacterales; family Sulfurimonadaceae; genus Sulfurimonas. The sequence continues at coordinate 7,686 of JAMOSN010000065.1, read as the reverse complement.
AATATCAGGTAAAAATCTATCAGTAATATAGCGTTTTGAAAGATCAATTGCACTTTTTAGTGCTTTATTTGTATATTGTACGGAGTGGTGTTTTTCATATTTGTTCTGTAGACCTTTTAAAATGAGATATGTTGTTTTTTTATTTGGTTCACTGATATCTATTTTTGAAAATCTTCTGCTAAGTGCTTTGTCTTTTTCAAAACCATTACGGTACTCAGCAAAAGTAGTTGCTCCCATACATTTTATCTCACCAGATGCAAGTGCAGGTTTGAGTTGATTTGCTGCATCCATAGTTCCACTTGTACTGCCTGCCCCAATTAGTGTATGTATCTCATCTATAAAGAGTATTGCATTTGGCTGGAGCTTGAGTTCATCCATAACACCTTTGAGACGTTTTTCAAAGTCACCTCTGTATTTTGTTCCGGCAAGAAGAGCACTTAAATCAAGTGCATAAAGTTGAGAGTCCCGTAAAATAGCAGGAACATCATTGGTGGCAATTTTGAGTGCCAATCCTTCTGCTATAGCAGTTTTTCCCACACCTGGTTCGCCTACAAGAATTGGGTTGTTCTTTTTGCGTCTACAGAGAATTTGTATAACTCTTTGTATCTCTTTTTCTCGTCCGATTACAGGATCAATCTTGTTCTCTTTTGCTTTTGCTACCAAATCAATAGAGTATTTGGAAAGATTTGACTCTTTTTCATTTGTTTTAGTCTCTATATCTTCGTGGGAGATGATTTCTAAAATATCAAGTTTGGTAATTTGGTATTTATTGAGTAGCGCATATGTAAAAGTATGGTCCTCTTCAAAAAGAGCAGCAAGCAAATCACCTATATCAGCATTTACTTGTCCTGATGATTGAACATGTCTTACCATCTTGTCTATAAGTCTTGCAAGGGCGACACTTTCATAAGGGTCTTGTTGAATATTTTCAGGGAGTATCTCCATACTGTTTTTGAGATATTGGGCCAACTCCTCTTTCATCTTCTCTACATCTCCACCACATGCTTCGATAATATTTGCACCCTCACTGGAACTTAGCAGGAGATAAAATATATGTTCTATTGTGAGATATTCATGATGTAGTTGTTTGGCAAATAGTATTGATTTTTGAAAAATATCATTGAGTGATGCACTAATCATATTATTCCTCCTCCTCTAGTAGAGCTTTTAATGGAAAACCATTGTCTTTGGCTTTTCTTTTTACTTGCATGACTTTTGTTTCTGCAACTTCAAATGAGTAAACCCCGCACAGTCCTTTGTCGTTTTCGTGTACTTCAAGCATAATCTTTTGAGCATCTTCGTAACTTTTATGAAAAATGCTCATAAGAATATCTATAACAAAGTCCATAGAAGTATAATCATCATTTAGTAAAAAAACTTTATACTTTTTAGGATATTTTGTCTCGACTTCATCATATAGTTCAAATTCTGTATTAGTAGGCATAATTTTACTTCGCTGCGTTTAGAAAGTCATCAATAATATCTTGAGGCTCTTCTAATCCAATAGAGACTCTTATAAGCCCATCACTAATGCCAAGAAATTGTTTTGTTGACTCATCAAAATCACTGTAAATTGTTGAGGCCATATGAAGTGCCAGTGTTCTGTTGTCCCCGATATTAGCAGTAATAGTAGCCAACTTGGTTTTTCGTAAAAAATCAAAAGCTCTCTCTTTTGTCTGCATATCTATTGTAAAAAGTGTTCCACAACCATAAGTAAACTGTTCAAGATATCTTTGATGGTGTGGATGAGATGCTAAAGAGGGGTGATTAATTTCCAAACCATTCTTATGCAGTTCTTTTGTAATAGTTTCTACACTTTTGATAATACGTGGTAAACGCAGTGGCAGTGTTTCGAGCCCGAGCATTGTTTGGTAGCTTGCATGGGCATTTGCACTCATTCCAAAGTCTCTCAATGCTCTTTTTTTTGCATTGGGAACAAGTGCCATAGCTCCTGCACCTTTGATGAATTTTTCTAGAAAATCATAGCGGGAACTTTTGAATTTGTCTTTGCCGTCATCTATGGCGCGAAAAGTGACACAGCCTCCAAGTGCTGAGGAGTTTCCTGATAAGATTTTCGTAGTTGAATAAACAACGATGTCAGCACCCATTTCCAGAGGAGATACACTTAAGGGGGTTATCGTGTTATCGACAATAAGTGCAACGCCTGTATGATTTGCTATGCGTGCAATTCTTTGAATATCTGGGAGTCTCATATTTGGATTTCCGACACTTTCCAAAAATATGATTTTTGTTTTTTCGTTAATAGCTTTTTGGATATTTTCAAATTCATCGACATCAAAAAAAGTTGTTTTTATGCCAAACCTGCTAATTGTTTCATTGAAAAAAGAGTAGGTGCCTCCAAACAGACCCCCAATACTGATGACTTCATCCCCTTGTGATAGCAGAGACATACATGCAAGCGTTGTAGCCCCCATTCCCGAACTTGTAGCAACGGCACCGATAGCTCCATCCATTTCAGCCATGGTACCCTCTAATTTTGCTGTAGTAGGGTTTCCCATTCTTGAGTAGAGTGGTTTTTTAACAGTGCCATTGAAAATGCCTTCTGCAATCTCCGGTGTGCCGTATGCAAAAGATGCAGAAGAGACGATGGTCGGTGAGATAGCCCCCTCTTTTGAACCAATGCTCTGGACAAATTTCGTACAATATTTTTCAAATTTTTTCATACTTTTTATATACCTTCTAGTTAATAATAAATTATATCGAATTGGATATAAAAACTATCCTAAAGAGTTTAATTATGCTAGAATTATAAAATATAATCTACAGTAGGATAAGATATGGATAATAGTACGGCATTGGATAGATTGAGTGAAAAAGTTTCGCAGATACTGCAGGAATATCACACATTAAAAAGTGAAAGTGAAGTAATGAGAAATGAAATTATGACACTAAAAGCAAATTGTGAACTAAAAAATCAAGAGATAGAAAAACTAACAGAAGAGAACTCTATGAAAGATTTGGAAATTGAAGAGATAGTAAATAAAATAGAAAGTATCTTAGGCTAAACGCAATATGAGCAAAAAAATAGGATTGCACATTGGAGGTCGTCGATTTGATGTAGATGTTGAAGATAAGTTTGCAACATTTTTAGAAGATGAGATGGCTAAAGATTTTAACATAGATGGGAATAATGATCTTAAGACATTGCTTCAAGCCTATGTGAGAAAAAACCATGAATTATATCTTCAGAGGCAAAAGATAGATAAAATTTTGGAAAAACTTGAAAAGTAGCAATCTTTTATTATAATATAAGTTTTAATTGCTATAATTTCACCCTCTTAATAAAGAGATGGTGTGCGCTCGTAGCTCAGCTGGATAGAGCACTGGTTTGCGGTACCAGCGGTCACATGTTCGAATCATGTCGGGCGCACCATACTTAAACTTCATAACAATAAACTTTCCAAAAACATTAATAGACTTTAACAATAACTCCTTATCGCTTAACTGGATAAAGCAGTCCCCTCCTAAGGGATAGCTCGTGGTTCGAGTCCACGTAGGGAGACCAGTAACTTCTAAAAATCAGTAAAAGTATATTTTTACAAAGTGGTACAATAGCTTGAGAGCCAGTAGATAAAGGATGATAGCCATCAGCTTTTTAATTTGTTTTTGGTTTAGTTTAAAGTGCATCAAGTAATTTCCTATATAACCACCTGCAATTGCACATAAAGCAACGATCATCAGAAGTGTCCAATCCATAGGAACATAAGTTGCGTAGGTGAAAAAGGACCCCAGAGCAGAAAAAGGAACGACAAAACTAACTGCTATGGCAACTTTTTTGGCTTCAAATCCCAAAAGTACCAAGAGAGGAATGAGTATATTTCCTCCTCCCACTCCAAGTAAACCGGCAAGAAAACCGACACCACTTCCTATTAGAAAAAGTACAAGTTTTCCTTCTACATGAGTTAAGGCTGTCTTTTTGCCAAACATCATCATAGAAGCACTGTAAAAAAGCATAATCATGAAAAGAAATTTTACAGTCTCTTCATCAATAAAACGGCTACTATATGCTCCCAAAGGTGCAAAAATCAACATCATCAGGGCAATTGGCCATACAAAAGAGAAGTCTAATACTTTTCTTTTGATATTCATGACACTAGATATTATTGTCGTAGATGCACCTGCAAATAGGCCGACTGCTTTGGCAAAAGTGAAGTCCAGACCCAGAAAGTTTAAAATTGGTATAAGTGCTACTCCTGAGCCTGCTCCGCCCATTGAGAAGAGGATTGAAAGTAAGAAGGTGAGTCCTCCATATAGAAAATACTCAAACATTGTCTATCCTTAAAAAATAAGATACAATTATAGTTATAAAAACTTAAAATTATATTTTGATAAATATACAAATTGAAAGAAGAAAAATGAAAGTAAAAATATCTACTTCGGTGTCAGTTGTTATCCGTATTTTTCTATGGCTGCTTATGTTAATAGGCGGTGCATGGTACTCGGTAGCAAGTGATTACGACAATCCTCTTTTTGGGAGCTTTTATTTTCATATATGTTGTGCTGTTGTTGGTGTTATCATACTTGTGTTTGCATTTCGTGCAGCTTCAAACGGAGGTAAAGAACTTAGTAGAGGAAGAGTCGGTGATATCCCTAGGTTAGAGACAAATAGACTCGTAAGCAGTGGGATTTACAGCTGTATGCGACACCCTATGCTGTTTGGTCTTACCCTTTTACCATTGGGGTGGGCATTGCTTCTTGGTTCACCAACATACATACTATATGTTGCGCCAATAGAGATGTTATTTATAGTCATAATGGTGATAGTGTTTGAAGAGATGGAAGTAGAGAAAAAATTTCCAACAGCATATGATGAATACCGAAAAAAAGTTCCAATGATATCACTGCGTTTAGAGTGTTTAAAATTACTTTTTAAAAGAGGATAACAGCAATGTTTATAATAGATTCCTCAGCAAACAATATTAAAAATGTTATTCATGCCTTTTTCCTCTCTCTGGCTATTACAATAGCGGAGCCTTCCACTATTTTACCTTTAATGGTACATCATTTTAGTGAGAGTGTTATTATGGTTGGGATCTTTGCATCCTTACTGCGTGGCGGAGCTATTATGATACAGCTTTATGCAGCATTTCATGCACAGGCATATAAAAAAGTTATGCCCTACTTGGGAAAAGTCTTTTTCTTTCGTTGGATATCCTGGTTCTCTATAGGAGTGAGTATCTTTTTTATTGGGGATAACAATAAGTCATTGACACTTTTTCTTATAGGATTAGGACTTTTTTTCTTCTCTTTTACAGCAGGATTTGGTGCAATCTATTTTAAAGAGCTGCAAGCAAAACTTTTTTCTAAAAAGTATCGTGGTAAGACAATGGCCAATAGACAAATAGCAGGTTCTATCGCTTCTATTATCAGTGGCGGTATAGCCGGATATGTACTTAACAACTATGAGGCTCCTTTGAATTATGCATATTTGTTTATGGTCAGCAGTGCTTTAATGGTGATTGGATTTGGAATTTTTGTAACGATTGAAGAGCCTGAAAAAGAGCATGTCTTGGTAAAAGAGAAGAATTTTAAACTTTTTATAACAAACGCAATAGCGCTATTAAAAAAAGATAAAAGATTACAAAGACAAATTTTGACTATTTTTCTGAGTTTTAGTTACTTTTTATCTATGCCGTTTGTTATTTTAAATGCCCATAGCAGTTTTACTTTAACAGGTTGGATGTTGGGTGGATTTATAACTGTTCAAATGTTAGGAAGTATTATAGGCAGTACTTTTTTATGGAGAAGAATTCATGATTATGAAAAGATGCTTTCGCTAAGTTTTATTTTTATGATACTTGCTTTTGTCATTGCCCTTTTTGCAAATGACGTCTACACTTATGCTTGTATCTTTTTACTTTTTGGCATAGCTCTGGATGGATTTAATATTTCTGGAATGAACCTGGTCATAGAAATAGCACCTGAAGAGAAACGCCCAATATATACAGCTTTGCAGACAAATATTACATCTATTGGGCTCTTCTTTCCTGTTTTAGGCGGTGTTATTTTAAAAATTGTAGGTAATTACACATTGATATATCTCTTAAGTATAGGGTTGTTAATGCTGGGATTGTATTTTAGCAAAGGATTAAAAAAGAGTATATGAGGTATCAAAAATTACTTTTGATACCCTATGTCATCTTCATCTGTCTCTTCAAGAAGTGGAATAGCAATGCTGATAGCAACTAGAACCAATCCGAAGATAAGAGCGGTGAGACCTTGATGGTCTTGAAAATACCCTGTAAGTGTGAGTTTGCCTAGATTTGGTCCCATAAGTAACTTTAGTTTGTCATAAAAGAGAGTGAAAACTAAACCACCAAATATACCACCTAAAGCACCAACCATAACATCAACTCTTCCTTCTGCAACTGAAATAGGACCTGTCCCCGGGCATTTTCCAAAAATAGCCATCGAAATACCAAAGATAGTACCTCCAACAATAAGACCGCCTAAAAGAATTGGCTTCACATAGTAAGATGCCCATCCAAGCTGAATTATAAAGAAGAGACCGATACTGGCAAGTCCTATGGCTAGAAAGAGCATTTTAGGAACAACTGTATCTTTAAGCATTGAAAAACCTGCAATTTTCTCAAATTTATGGACTTTAGTATACTGGATGATTGAACCAAATACCATACCAATAATAAAAACAAGTAAAACAGAACCATGCCCTTCGTTTTGTACCGTTTGGAACATACTGAAGATTCTGTCAATCATGCTGGTATCTTTATCATACATCTGTTTTATCCTTATAAAATAATTTTCCTGTCACAATAAGACTAATCATCACAACAGCTCCAAAGATCATACTACTAAACGCAGTCTGTGTCATACCGCTGAGGAAGTGACCACTTGTACACCCTCCTGCAAGCCTTGCACCGATTATTAAAAAGAAGCCGCTGACAAAACTCCAAATAAGTCTTGATTTGACAGAGTTGTTTTTATATCTTCGCCATGCAGCAGGTACAATGATAAAACGAAATGTTTTTGTTACAAACAGTGCATTTAAAAAAGCACCAATTAAAACACCAAGAAGCATGACACCTTCCCATGAACCGGGATTGTGTATCTCTTTTAAATAGGTGTATTTCTCAGGATCCAAATCGAAAATTATTCCTGCAAAGTAGGGAACATAAGTTGAAGCACCAATAGGTCTGTTCGCTCCAAGTACAGAGAAAGTAAAAAGCAGCAGGAGCGCCATAAGTATACCACCTAACCACCAAGGTATTTTTTTAATCATAAAGATATCCTTATAAATTTAATAAGGCGACATTATACTTATTTTTATTTTAATCTTAATAAAATATACAATATATAATTTTTCATAACAAATATTTTAAAAAGTGCCTCTTTTTGTTTTATCCGGCACATCATCATAATTCACTTTATGGATTCTTTTTTTAAGCCTTGCTCTATATGCTGCAGCTGAATACTTGCCATTTTTATCATTAATGCCTGACTCATGTTCATAAATAACGGTTGCACTCTTGGGCCGATAGTACCAGTTACTTAAAACTATATGTTAAATAACCTTGAAGAGTATTGTAACCATTTGCATTATTATAGTCATCTCTTTTTATGTAGATATAGACTGCCATAATATTTAAATTACCAACATCTGTATTTGCACTAAATGTAATATCTGTTGTATCAATATCACTGCTT
>JAMOSN010000064.1 GCA_027068455.1 Sulfurimonas sp. | reverse complement strand
CCTAAGAAACCATAACTTGCAGTAATCATACTTACATGGATAGAAAGCCAGTAAGAGTTTAGTACAGGGACTAGGTTTGTAATTTGAGGATTCATCCAGTTAAGGTGTGCTACAAATAAGATAAGCCCTGCCAAAATCGATGTTGATGCCAATGTGATTGGTGATTGTTTTGAGAAAATAAACCCTGCCAACACTGTTGCCCAAGCGATATAGGTCATAGATTCAAAACCATTTGACCACGGTGCATGACCTGAGATATACCAACGAAGAGCAAGTCCTGCCGTATGTGCTACAAAGAATACACCAAGTAAGAAAAGTGAAATTTTTGTTACTTTTGTTATCTCAAATTTTGGTTTGATAATCTTTACAAAACTTAAAATAAGAAGAACAAAACCTACCACAAAATACAATGGCCATAATATCTCAAAAACATTAGAATGGTTGTAAAAAATCTCAGCTTTAATTTTCCCCTCTGGAGGATAAACAGCTGCACCATTTTTTTTCTGGTATGCAGCGATATCAGCTAAAGCTGCATCACTTTGTGTCCACTCACCACTTTTAAGTGATGCATCAACACTTGTAAAATAGTTGAGTGCAAGCTTACGAACCTCTTCACCCTGTTGTGGTGGCAAAGTTTCAAGTGTTTCGATTGTAGCCAGCCATTTGTTGTTTGCATCATTTGGAATTGGCCACATTTTTAAAAGTGATCCAGTAAAGACCATATAGACAACATTCACTTTTTCATCAATTTCAAGAGCTTTTTTGTCAAGCTTGTTTCTGTCTTTTGGTGCTTTTCTTGATGCAGAATCAACTGTTTGTGCCAGTTTATAACCACGCATACCTATTGGGTCTTGAAAAAACTGAGAGAAAGAAACATATTTTGCATCTTCATCAACACCTATAATCTCATTGATTTTAGGATCTTTTGTGCGGATAAGTTTAACATCTCTATAGATATCAGGGCGTATCATCATCCCCAAAATAACTTGATTTTGAGTTAATTCTGCATCACCAACATCCAAAGAAGCACTTCTGTGAATTTTTGCCAAAACCTCTGTTGCTAGTGTATCTATTGGTTTCATACGACCTTGAGTATCTTGAATAACCAATTCTCCAAACTTTTGAGCATGATCTTTATCAAAAGCAAGAATGGTTTTTACTGATGGATCAAGCCCCTCAGCTTTGAGTTGCGTGTTAAGACCAAAAAGAAGTGCTACACTTAAAAGTGCAGGAACTATTTTACACTCAGCTGCTTTTTTCGCTTTTGCTGAGAGTTTTGCAAAACGGTGTTTTTTAGAAAAAAGTGACCAAAACATTCCGATACCTAAGAGTAAATACCCTAAATAAGCCCAGATAGTCCCTGGATCGTGGTTTACAGAAAGTACTGTCCCTTTTTCATCTCTATCATAAGATGCTTGGAAAAATCTGTAGTTTTGGTACTCTAAAATATGGTTCATATAGATTCTATAAGGCATATGTACTCCATTTTTCTCATCAATTAACTCCACTTCACTCGCATAAGATGCAGGACTCATAGAACCTGGATATCTCTCAAGCTCAAAATCAAGAAGCTTTATTTTAAATGGCAACATAATCTCTTTTGCACCATAAGCGATAGCTACATGAACTCCATTAAGAACAACTGTAGTAGGCATACCGACAACACCTCTACGTCCATATACATTAAGAATCTCTTTTTTATCACCTGAAGCAACTTCAAAACGTAAAACATCAACACCAGAAGAGTTCATCTTCATTTTTCTGTTCATCTTGTTTGCTAAAGCACTTACAAGTTTTTTTACACCTTTTGGCATAAACTCTCTTAAAACAAAACTGCTTCCATTTGGCATAGAATAAAGTACTCTTTGATTAAGAATATCTTTTGTATCAGCTTCCAAACTATCTTTAGTTTCATCTGCCATCCTAAACGATAAAAGTGGCATTGCGTGTTGCATATAGAGAGTATCACCCTCTAGTGTAACTTTAACAACAGGCTTGGAAAATGTTCGATTTGAAGAAAAATCTATAATAAAATCACCCGCATCAAAATAATCACCATACTCAAGAGCCAAAGGTGTTGCACTTCCATTTGCAGTAATCATAAACTTGGCGATAGGTTTACCATTTTGCTTATCCTCTACAATTGTCTCTACTGCATCAGCGATATATTCAACTAACTTTACATCAACACTTTTTCCATCTACATTTAATGATGTTTCAAGTTCATTACCACCTCTAGCAGAGAGATAAAGCGCTTTTTCATAATGGCTTTTTTCTCCATTGATAGTAGAAGCATCAACACTTAAAAATGTTTCACTACTTGTTATAGAGGAACTACTTTTCCCTTCACGGATATGCATACTGCCTTCATAACCTACATATCTTGTAATGGCAGCTCCTAGTAAAATCACTAAAAAACCGACATGAAAAATAAATATAGGTGCTTTTTTAAGCGTGTACATTTTGTAGTTGTAAATATTTAGTATAAGGTTAAGAGCCAACAAGCCCATTAAAACCTCAAACCACCTTGCATTATAGATTTCTGCTTTTGCAGTCATCGTACCAAAATCATTTTCAACAATAGTAGCATAACCAATTGCAAACGCAAAAATCAGCATCAATACTGCCATTGTTTTCATTGAACCAAGAAATGAGAAAAATTGTTTCATGAGATGAACCTTTTTATTAAAAAATTTATTTTAGTAAAGATAAGCTAATAAATGGTATCTATGAAGCAAATCCTGATTTAAAACAATCTTTTTTCACAACTATCTGTTTTTGTTTCTCTTTACGACGTGTATCTTTTTCAACAAAAATCTTCTTGCGTGTTTGAGGATCCATCTCGGTGTAATACATCACAGCCGAATAAGTTCCAGGAGTCGGGATAAATACCTGTGCCTGTTCAGGATTCATTTTCAACTCTTGTGTAGTAAAACGTTTGAGTTCTTTCATATCACTCTCTTTACATCCAGGGTGAGCTGCTATAAGATAATAGGTGAGAAACTGATTTTTCCCCTCCTCTTTATTCATCTTGTCATACATCTTTTTAAACTTGACAAGTTCCTCTTTACCAGGTTTTCCCATAAGTTTAAGTATATGTTGTTGCGTGTGCTCAGGTGCTACTTTCATCTGTCCAGATATATGGTGCTTAACCATCTCTTTAAGGTAAGAATATCCATGTTGTTTGTCTGCTGTGATCAAGTCGTAGCGTACACCACTGGCAACAAATGCTTTTCTTACCCCTTCTACTTCACGAACACGACGTAAGAGTTTAAGATTTCTGTCATGATTGACATGCATCACTTTACACAGTCTGTCTGCATCAACACAGCGCATATGGTCACACGTACCTTTTTTAAGTTTTTTATCACACTCATAACCGTACATATTGGCAGTCGGTCCACCAACATCGCTGATAATTCCCTTGTAATCTTTGTATTTGTTAAACTCTTTTGCCTCTTCTACGATATTGTCTTCAGAACGTGTACGGATGGTTCTGCCTTGATGCACGCCAATTGCACAAAAGTTACACTCACCCCAACATCCATGGTGTGTCATAATGGAAAATTTGATTGTTTCTAAACATTTTACTTTTCCCCATTGTGCATAATATGGATGGAGTTCCCTTGTAAAAGGGAGTTTGGAGTTTGCATCCATCTCCTCTTCATTTAGATAGTCACACGGAGGGTTTTGAATAAGATAGCGACTATCAACTTTTTGACATAATCCATTGGCAGAGATTGGGTCATTGTTATCATAAAAAGCATCAAAAAGGTCTATATATTTTTCTTTATCATCCAAACACTCTTGGTGTGACGGCAGTTGAATAAACTCATACTTAGGCTCTTTTGAGATATAACAAATTCCCCGAATATCGGTATAGTCTCTTTTTTCTTCTATAGCTTTGGTGAGTTGTTCAAGTGCAATCTCCCCCATCCCATAGATCATCACATCAGCTTTGGAGTCAAAAAGAATCGGTTTTTTAAGCTTGTTTTGCCAATAGTCATAATGGGTTACACGACGAAGAGAAGCTTCAATCCCACCTAAAACAATAGGTACAGTGTTCTTAAAATATCTTCGTATTAAATTGGTATATACCAACACTGCACGATCAGGGCGTTTGTTGTTAACTCCTCCTGGTGTATAGTCATCAGAGTTTCTAAACTTTTTTGTAGCGGTATAGTTACTTACCATAGAATCAACACTGCCACCACTCACTCCCCAGTAGAGGCGTGGCTCACCAAGACGCATAATATCATCAGCTTTATCAATATCAGGCTGTCCTATCATCCCAACTCGATACCCCATCCTCTCAAGCATACGACCAACCATGGAGACACCAATAAAAGGTGAATCTATATAAGCATCACCACTTACTAGTATTACATCACAATAATCCCACCCTTTTGCATCCATTTCAGCTCTTGTGGTTGGCAGAAAATCTTTTTCACTAAATGTTACTGTATTGCGCTTTGGTTGTTTACTTTTGTGTCTTCTACTCAAGGTGGTGCCTTTTGAAATTTTATTATCTTTTTTTTATGTATAATAATACTAAAAATATCTATATAAAGAGATTAGAGATGATATATCCATATGAAAATCTAGAAAACTTTACATTGCCAGCTTTATTGAACCGTTCTGTTGAACTTTACAAAGATGCAAGTGTTTTTTCAAAAGTAGCACAAGAACCTATGACCTATGAAGAGTTTTACCAAAAAGTAAAAGATATGATTCTTTTACTCAAAGAAAATGGTATTTCAAAAGGTGACAAAGTAGCTCTTTTAAGTGAAAATATGCCTAACTGGGGTGTTGCTTATTTTGCAGTGACCTATTTTGGTGGAGTGATTGTTCCTATATTACCAGATTTTCATCCCTCAGATGTACACCATATCATTCGACACTCAGAAGCAAAGGCAATGTTTGTTTCAAAAAAACATCTCCAGACTATCGAAGAGCTTGAAAATTCAGAGCTCAAGTTTGTTATAAAACTTGATGATTTAACTCTTGTTGATGAGATGACAAACCATAGCTACATCCAAAAGCTTGGAAAAAAACTTGAAAAGATGAATCTCCTCAAACAGATTTCTAAACCTCAAGAGGATGATATGGCAGCACTGCTCTACACATCTGGAACAACAGGACACTCTAAAGGGGTTATGCTCTCACATAAAAATCTGGTCACCAATGCTATGAGTGCTTATAAAAATGTTACCATTACTCATGAAGATGTTTTTTTATCCATCTTACCGCTTGCACATACTTTAGAGTGTACGGTAGGGATGATAATACCTGTTTTACATGGTTCTCATGTAGTTTATATCGACAAAACACCAACACCAAATGTACTTATCAAAGCATTTAGTATTGTCAAGCCAACTATGATGCTGAGTGTTCCACTTATCATAGAAAAAATCTATAAAAACAAAGTGTTGCCAAAATTTACAAACTCTTTTGTTATGAGAACTCTTTATAGTATCCCTTTTGTAAGAAAACAACTTAATAAGGTTGCAGGTAAAAAACTGATAGAAACATTTGGTGGACGACTTCGTTTCTTTGGAATTGGAGGAGCTCCCCTCTCTGGCTATGTTGAAAAGTTTTTGGCTGAAGCAAACTTTCCTTACATTATTGGCTATGGACTTACAGAAACATCTCCTTTGATTTCAGGTACACGAATCGGGGACAAAGTAAGGATAGGTTCTGCAGGTTTACCAATGGTAGGTGTTGAGATAAAAATCAAAGACCCCAATGAAGAAGGTGAAGGAGAGATTATTGTCAAAAGCCCAAGTGTGATGCTTGGATACTACAAAGATGAAAAACAAACTGCCGAAGTGATGGAGGATGATTGGTTCTTAACAGGTGATTTAGGCTACCTTGATGAGGATGGTTACCTTTTTATAAGTGGACGTAGTAAAAATATGATTTTGGGGCCATCAGGAGAAAATATCTATCCAGAACAGATAGAATCTCTTATCAACGAGCATGAAACTGTAGCAGATTCTTTGGTGGTACAAATTGATGGCAAACTTGTCGCTAGAATCCATTTGGATTATGAACTTATAGACAAAATGTTCAAAGCACATAATGAACCTGATGCAGTTGTCAAACAAAAGATAGAAGAACATCTTGAAACAATGCGTCAAGAGACAAATGAAAAACTTGCTTCTTATTCAAAAATTACAAAATTTATAGAACAGATAGAACCATTTGTCAAAACACCGACCAAAAAAATTAAACGGTATCTTTATATGCAGTAGATTTATTTTGCATATGCATATATACTTTTTGAAGCGATTGTTTTAAACGTTCACGAGAAACAGGTTTGACTATATAGTCACAAACACCTAAATGTTGAGCTTGCAAACGCTTTTCTTCATCTGAAAAACCACTGATAACGATGATAGGGGTATGCTGGTTTATTTTACGAATATTTTTAATAAATTCCATTCCATTCACCTTTGGCATCCCAAGATCAGTTATTACAATATCAGGATTATTTTGACAATAATATGTATAAGCATCTTGCCCATTCTTTGCTATGAAAAGTTTTGTACAAACCTCTTGTAGTATCATAGAAAATAATGTAAGGGTTAGCTCATCATCTTCAACATATAAAATTTTATGGTCATTATTTTGCATAGATAGATTATATAGAGCATGAGTGAGTTTTTGGTGAGTTTTTATATAATTTCAACTATACTCTTAAAAGAGTATAGTTATGTTAAAATTGTGGCTGTACGAAAGGAACGACCTGTTTTTTACGACTTAACACGCCATCCAACCATGCTTTATGGTTTTGTAGTTGCGTGTTGAACGCTTTTTCTATCTTACTTTCATCATCAGAAACGACAAGAAGTTTTGAACCCTCTTTCATGATGTCCGTTAAAAGGATTAAAACAGTATGTAAGCCATTTTCCTCTTTCATCTTTTTCATATCCTCTAAAAGTTCCTCTTCGCGAGGCTCTAAAACACTGATATCTACCATCTCAAGCTGACCGATACCAACTTTAGTACCATTCATATCAAACTCTTTGTAATCACGAGTATTTAACTCACGTGCTGTTGCACCCTCTACGGCAGATTTCACAACAAACATCTCCATTGCAAGCTCTTTATAGTTTTCAATCCCCGCGATTTGAGCTAACTCTTTCACTGCTTTTGTATCCACTTTTGTACATGTAGGTGATTTAAAAATAACCGTATCACTTAAAATCGCAAGCATCATCATCCCTGCAATATCTTTTGGTACATCAACACCATACGCATTATACATCTCTAAAATAACTGTGTTTGATGAACCAATAGGACGAATCCATGCTTCAAGAGGTGTTGAAGTGATAATATCTCCAAGTTTATGGTGATCTACTATACCGACAATCGTTGCTTCATCGATATCATCTTGAAAGTGTGGTTTATCTGTTGAATCAACAAGATAGACTCTCTCCCCAGCAACAGAAGTTTTTAATACAGGCTCTTTATCTGCATATCCAAACTTCTCAAGTATAAATGCAGTCTCAGCAGAGATATCACCCTGCTTTGCAGGGATATACTCTTCACTCTCAACCTGATTTTTCAAGTATGATAAAGCAATCGCACCAATGATAGAATCACTATCTGGATTTCTGTGTCCAAAAACATATACTGACATTCTTAGCCTTTAAAATTTTTTTGTAATTATACACAATTTAAAAATCTAAACCTATTAAAAAACGAAAACTGCTTTTATCTTGAATAAAATCAGCATCATTATAGATATATTCAAAGTTTACAGGAACAACAATATCATTCATTACAACACTATCAAAACGTACTCCGAGTGTTGATTCATTTGCCCTATAAGTTCTGCCACTAAAACCTTTGAGCTTATAATGTCTGTATTTTGCATACAAAGCTTCTCTTTGTAAAGAGAGTGGAAAAGTAAAATAGTATTTTGAATAGTTGAATGTTTTGTAGATACTCGCTCCCCCATAACCACCCTCTTGTAAAAATGCCACATTATTAAAACTCGGCATTATCAAAACAGATGGCTCATAGAGATCTTCAAAACTGTATGAGGAGGCAAGTTTCACCCCTTTTGCTCCTAACGCACTTTGGGCATTTGAGTATGAATATTTTGCTTCCAAACCCACATAAACTTCATCGAAAATATCATGAAAAAAATCATACTCAGCACCATATATCTCATAGTTACGCTCTTTAACTCCGTAGAGTTGTATCTCTTGGCGATAATTATCAAACATACTTACCCCATAATGTTTAACAATGCCAACACGCAATGAAGTGCTCAAAGGGTTGCGTGTTTGGGTAAGATAATCCTCAAAATAACTCACCCCCATATCGCTGTAGTAATACCCAGCTTGATATAAAGGGAGAGTCACATTAGCCATAAAACCAATATCGTTTGTATCATAACGCTCGTTGCTCTCAACAGTTGTATAGAGCTGAAGTGTATAGCGAAGAAGATACTCACTGTTAGTGTACCCTGCTCCAACGATGCCAATGCCTAAATCATCTCTTTGATAAAAGAGTTGGGCACTGTTTTGAGAAAGGGGATCTGCAAATTTTACATTGAGTGTTGCAACTGTTGTGCCATTGACACTTCCAAATGATACTTCACTGCCATGATAATGAAGATTTTTTAAAGGTATGTACTCTTTTTGGGTATCTACTTGCGTGTTTAGACCCTTAAAGTTGGAATATTTTTTATAAGAGGTATCATTTTCAAAGAAAAGTTTAACTTCATAAGGGGTTTGATCTATCTCTTCTTTGGAAGCAAAC
>JAMOSN010000063.1 GCA_027068455.1 Sulfurimonas sp. | reverse complement strand
AAACGGCGATTGTCTATAATCTTTGGCAATGCCATCTTTTGGACGATATGATAATCATGCTCTATGACAAAGTTGATTAAAATCGCCAACGCTTCTGTTATCATAGGTGAGCGTTCCAAATCAAGATGCTCTATCGGTGAAAGGAGTGATTGTATCTGATACACTTCACCAAAGAGTTTGTTTTGAAACTCGATGCGAGGGCGTTGGTTATTGACAGAGTAGTGGTAATGTTCAGGGATCTCCAAATACTGCATGATATGCTTTTGGTCATCTACACCATCTAAAAAAGTCATCACAACTTCACTTGTTCTATACACATTTAAAAGGTTAAACACCTCATCCAAAGCATACGCATTATCTTCACTTGTCCCGTGTGTTTCATAAAGAAATGTTTTGCCTGTTGTCACATCAATGGCAGCATAACCTACGGTGTAGATATCTTTGTACTTATCCACTAAAATGGAGACAATGTAGTTGTCATCATTATCAACGATATGGTCAAAGTTGGTTCCTGGTGAGATGATCTGAGAGATATAGCGGCTGATTTTTGGAGGATTGCCTTTTTGTTTGACTACTATGATGGTGTATTTCTCTTCAGCGATAAGTCGGCTGAGATAGCGCTCAAAACTAACCGCTGGAACACCTGCTAAAAGGGGATTTCTATCAGAATTTTCTATGATGTTTTTATTTTTTTTGGTGAGTTGGATATTTAAAAGTTCTGCTATCTCTTTGGCTTTTCCGATTTGCATCTCATCGTTATTGACCTCATACACTTCAAAAAAGGTGCCAATCTCCATAAACACCACTGTATCATGCCCATATTTTGCTTCAAAATACTCTTGAAGTTCAAAATAGGTTTGTGTCAAGAGTTTGTCTTTGTTGTTGAGTATAGCTTCTACATCTGATGATAACATCACACCTCTTTTTTAGCGTTTTTGTGGTGTGATTATAGCATAAGTGCCTAACAAAACTACTTGAGAACAACCCACATTTTGCTATACCAGTACCAATCTCCATCCCCTGTAGGTGCTGTACAGGTATAGTGGTCTCTTGGATAGCTTAGTCTTTTTTTTGAAACCATACGCAGTTGCGTGTTGGAGAGTTTTTGGATTGTTATAGGTGTGCCATCAGAGGTAAAACAGTTGATACCGTTATATTGTGATGACAAGGTAAGCACCAGTTGGGGTGGATTGTTATCCTCTTGTACCAAAGTATCTTGAGGAACAGTGGCACTAACACCCATGGGTTGCGTGTTGACCTTCAATGCAAAGCTTTTCATACTCCCAAAAGGACCTGCCATCGGAAATCGTGTCAATGCTGTAAAATCACTTTGTGCATCGATAGGTGATGAGTTTTGAGCGATACCGATGTACCCCAGCTTTTGTACTATTTTTTGTACTCTTGTATCATACTCCCCAAAAGGGTATGCCAACATCTTTTGTTTTAAAAGATAAGGTTTGAGGTTTTTTTCCAAAAAATCTTCACATCGAAGGATCTCTTTGGCAACCTCTTTTTCTAAAACAGATGCATCATAACGTACCAAATACTGATGTGTATCGGTATGGTTCCCAAATTCTGCACCGTTTTTTCCCATCTCTTTCATCTGCTCAATACTCATAAAATTCTTAGAATGGTGTTTCACTGGTGCAGAGTTTACAAAAACACTAAAAGGGTAGTTGTACTTTTTTAAAAGTGGATAGGCAACCGTATAAACTGACCTATAGGCATCATCTATTGTAATAGCTACTGTTTTTGGAGGCAGTTGCTTCCCATTTTGTAATGACTCAACTATAGTTGAGAGTGACAATACATGAAAATGGTGCTCTTTTAAATAGCGTAAATGCTTTTCAAAACGTGTTGCTGAAATATTTGTTGATGGATATTTAGACTCATCAAAACGGTGATACTGAAGTAAAATAGCGTAGCTTTTCTCCTCTGCGTAGAGAGAACACGCAAGGAGAAGAAGAAATAATGTTTTTATCATCACATACTCTTTATAGAATTTTTGTGATATCGTACTGTTTCTGTACTTAATATATGCTCTCAAATATTACTTAGTTTGCATCTCTATCTTATATCCGAATCCAAAAATATTTTTTATGATATTTCGAGGCAGTTTTTTTCTTAACTGTTTGACAAGTGTTTTGATTCTATCTTGTTTAATGATATACCCATCACCCCAGAGCTTCAATGAGATAGCATGGTAACTAAACCCCTGATTGACATTTTTAAAAAGCAAAGAGAGAAACTCCCGCTCTTTTTTGGTTAAAACTATCTCTTTTTCTTTATATAAAAATGTCATATGCTTTTTATCCCATACACTATCCTCATCTATCAAAACAAGATGCTCTGCTTTTCGTGAAGTTTTTCTTATTTGATAAATCAGTGAGCTTACTGCAGCTTCAAACTTTTCATTTGGAATAGGTTGTGTTATATACTCTTGAAGCTCCTCTTTTAACATATTGACCAAATGTATATCTTGTGAACGAATTTTATCTCTCATTGTTCCATCCTTTTATTTAGTTTGTTGCATAAGCAAAATTACATTTACCCTGTTGCTTGGCTTTATACATTGCTAAATCTGCTAAATGTAAAAGTTCCTCTTTAGAACTGCTGTCTTTTGGATAGCGACTTATGCCAACACTACATGTAATATGAATCGTTGTATCATTCAAAGTCACAGGTATCGAAGCAGCTTTAATAATCTTTGTAGCCAAAGTTTCGATATACTCTTTATCATCTATATTTTCAATAATAATTGAAAACTCATCCCCACTAATTCTTGCAAAGGTATCTTCTAAGCGGAGTACTTTTTTAACATTATCAGCAACTGATTCTAAAACTTTATCACCTGCTGCATGCCCGTAAGTATCATTGATTTGTTTAAAATCATCCAAATCTATAAAAAAGAGAGTAAACTTACTGTTATAACGTTTTGCTTTGCTAATTATCTCATCAAGTTTTATATGAAAGAAAAATCTGTTGGAAATCTTTGTCAGTGTATCATAATGCGCAAGGGCATAAAGCTCTTCCATCTCTCTTTTCTTTGCATTTTGTGCATCTATTTTATTTTGCAGATTCTGAGCAATGGTATTGAGTCTATCATACAATATCTCCATATCTATAGGTTTAGGGGTAAAATAATCTATGCCGATATTGATCGCTTCAAGAAGTGTTGCTCTATCATCAAAAGCCGACATCACAATGATTGGCTGTTGTTTATCTTTTTGTTTAATCTCTTTCGCCATAGATAGCCCATCAAGTACAGGCATATTGATATCTGTTAAAATAATATCTGGCTTTTTCTCTTCATAAACACGCAACCCCTCCTCTCCGTTATATGCCTGATAAAACTCCTTGACATCATCTTCAAACATCATTTTCATACGCTCTTGAGCATCAAGATCATCCTCTATATATAAAAGAGTAAAATTTTCTAACAACACTTATTTCTCTCCTTTAGGTAAGTGGATAACAAAATTTGCACCCTCTGCATCATTATAAACTTCAATTTTTGCGTTTAACTGTTCTTGTATTATCATTTTTGACATATATAATCCTAATCCTGTGCCATTTTTATCTTGTTTTGTTGAAAAGTAAGGATCAAATATCTTATCGATAATTTGAGCATCTATACCACCTGCATTGTCTTGAATACATAAAACAATATCATCATCATTAGTATCAATCGATATTTTTATTTTCTTCTCTTCTTGTGAACTCTCTATAAGCGCATCTTTGGCATTATTGATAATATTAAGAATAACCTGTGCCAAGCCATTGGCATTACCATAGAGTTGAAAATTCTCTTGAGGATTAAACTCTATTTTAATCCCGTTGCATGTATAGATAGCTGCTGTCATATTCAGTACTTCTGAAATCACATCATTAAGAACAAATGCTTTAGCATTATTCTCTTTTTTAAAGAAATTTCTAAAATCATCTATAGTTGTTGACATAAGATTTATCTGCTTTTTTGAGTTTGATTTAAAATACTCCAGAGCTTCATCGTTGAGCTTACCCTTGGCGTACTTTGAGATAAGTAGCTGATTAATCAAAGAGAGATTGTTTAAAGGCTGTCTCCATTGATGTGCTATCATACTTATCATCTCACCCATCTGTGCAAGACGACTTTGTTGCAACATCATAAGTTGCTGTTGTTGATTTTTTTTCACTTCAGAAGCAACCTTTTTTTCAAGCGTTTTAGCGTACATTTTTCTCTCTTCAAGCAACATACCTACGGCAAAAGCTATGGAGAGATGTGCAAGAACAAAAAGATTATAGTTGATAAGATTATTAATATACGAATTCACAGCAAATACCCCAATATCCAAATAAACGGAATAAGAAGCAATAACAGCAACTACAACATTGAGTAACATCCCATATACTATTCCTTTACGGGCAATAACTATAAGAATCACAGGCAATGATAAACTAAGCAACAGTAAAGCATTTTCTATAACTAGTCCAATTTGAAGTAGATAAAAATAAACTCCAAAAACTATGCCATAAAGAGAAAAATCTATCTTATCAATCTTTTTGAAATCATGAAGCATTAATAAGAAAAACGGAGTAAAAAGTAACTGCCCCATTACATTACCAAACCACCATGAAAAACTGTAATGCAAAAAAGAATCAGCTGTTATTTGATGAAAAAAGAGTAAAACAGTGTTAGAACTTAGTGCACTCAAAGGTTGTAATACAAATAAAATCAAAACTACCAAACCTACAACATCACGAAAACGCACTAAGGCTGTATTGAGATGAAATCTATTAAACAACACTATAGCCACATAAGCCTCTATAGTATTGATAGCTGAGATAGCCAAAGATGCACCCAGTGGCACCTCACTGCTTAGTGCCAACATAAGCTGTCCCAAGAAGATACCAAAAAGTACTTTTTTACCATAATATAATGCAAAAGCTAAAGCTATCCCCTCAGCAGCAAAGATACCAATATTTATAATATTGTCTCCATTTAACAACTCTAAACTCAACTTACCTGTGATAAAGTACAAACAAGCCAAGATAAGAACAAGAATAGTATTATTCATTTTCATGTTCATCCTTATACCCAGGCATCTCTATGGTAAATTTTGCACCATTATCCACATTCTCAACATATATTTTTCCATGACTGTGTTCTTCTATAATCATCTTAGCCATATAAAGTCCAAGACCCGTACCGTTTTTTTCATTTTTTGTTGAAACATATGGATCAAAAATCTCATCTTTTATGTTTAAAGGAATACCTCCTCCATTATCAGTGATACTGAGTTTACTACCTTCTATCTCTAAAGTAATAGTAGGATTTTTAATATTATTTTCCAACAAAATATCTTGTGCATTTTTTATGATATTGAGTACAACCTGCACCAATTCGTTTTCATGAGCTAAAAAATCTTCTAAACTATCAACTCTTTTTTCAAGTTTAATATTTTTTTGTTCCAACGTATGTTGCACAAGTGAAAATACAGTATGGAGTACTTTTTCAAAGTCCGTCACACGTTTTTCTTTTTCTGGTTTGAAAAAATTTCTAAAATCATCTATCGTGTTACTGAGATATTTAACATAACTTTGAATCTTTGAAGTTACTTTTTTTGCATCATCTTTGTTGAACTGACCAGATTCGACTCTAAATTCTATCACACTCGTCGCAACACTAATAGCATTAAGTGGCTGCCTCCATTGATGAGCAATCATTGCTATCATCTCTCCCATTTGGGCATGTCTGGACTGAGAAAACATCATTTTGTCTTTTTTACGGTTTTTCTCCACCTCTTCATAGACCAAACGCTCAAGGTTCTCATTCATAAACTGGAGTTTAAAGGTTTTTTCCTCTAGCTCTTTCTCTTTTTTAAAGTAATCTACCCAAAGATCAACTTTAAGGATAAACTCCTCAAAAACATACGGCTTTTTCAAAAAATCGTTAGCACCGTTTTTTAAAACATCTCTGACAATCTCAGGGGTAGACGTTCCAGAGAGCACTATAATGGGTATCGATAAAAACCTTACATCACGACGAATAAACTCTAAAAGCTCCAGTCCATGCATATCTGGAAGTTCCATATCCAGTATGATAAGCTGATAAGACTCTTTTTGAAGTTTTTCAACAGCTGTTTTTGCTGTTAATGCAGTATGAACAGTATAGTTTCGCGGTTCCAAAATAGTTTTTATCTGTTTGAGTATAAACTTCGAATCATCGATAACTAAAATTTTATCTTTATTTTTCTTCGTGATAGTATGGATAATCTTTACTATTTCCGTTATAGAATAAAGAAAATTTGTATCTTTGACAATATAGTCCAAGATACCATACTGAAACAACTCCTCACGAAGTTCTGTATCTTGTGATGATGTTAACACAACCACTTTTGTTTTGGTTAAAGACTGGATATTGGCAATAAGCTCTGAACCCTCACCATCAGGAAGATGCAAATCTAAGATGATAAGTTGGAACTTTTTTTGACTCAATGCCTCTTTGGCTTCTTTAAGAGTAAATGCTTGAGTAATATTAAAGCCAAGCAGTGTCAGCTCTTTTTTCAAAATGTTGTTAATAGTTTTTGAATCTTCAATAATTAATATATTTTTCATAATAACGGTACAGGCTTTCCAAAATAATATCCTTGAGAATAATCAATTCCCAACTCTTTGACAATGTTGAAGATAGATTCATTCTCAATAAACTCGGCTACAGTTTGCATCTTTTGCTCTTTTGCAAATGTTACAACACTTTTTACAGCAGAAAGGGAGTAACTGCTTGTCTCAATATCACGTATCAAACAACCATCTATTTTTAAAATATCTGGCTGATAATCAAGAAGTCTCTCAAAGTTGGAATATCCCGCACCAAAATCATCAATGGCAATTTTCACTCCATACTCTTTCACCTCAGATATAAATCTTTTAACAACACTAAAATCTTTAATCCCTTCATCTTCAAGCACTTCAAAAACTATACGATGTGCATCTTTTTCATATTCTTGAAGTAAAGATATAATTTTTTTACGCATACTTTTTTGCTCAATATCGAGTGCAGAAAGGTTGATAGAGATATCAGCATTACAGTTTCTTAAGACTGTAAAAGAGTGCTCAAGAACAATATTTGTAATTTTTAGATAATAGTTACTCTTTTTTGCAGTTTCTAAAAAGAAATAAGGAGAAAGTACTTTTCCCTCAGCATCAACAAGTCGAACAAGAGATTCATATTTTGCAATCTCTTGCGTGTTGTTGTTTATGATGGGTTGAAAATATGAAACGATACGTGAACTTTTAATGGCATCTTTTATCATCAGCACTGTTTTCATATTCTCTTTGGCTTTTTCCTGTTCACGAGTTGCAAGATTATTGGCAACTAAAAAACGTTTTTTGTTTTTTATGAGTTTTTTCATACCTAGTTTGACTGATTCATAAATCTTTTCCCTCTCATAAGAGAGTGTCAATAAAACAGAAACATCATATTCTAGATTATCAAGGGCTATAGTATCTTCATTAATCTCTAACTGAAGTTGTTTTAACTCTTTTATAAATTGGGACATTTTATCTATATAGATTTGAGCATTAAGAACAAACGCGTATTCCCCATCACCAAGTTGATAGATCTTGTCAAAAATATATTTTTGTGCAAATTTATTTTGCAGATATAATCTTACTTTATCTTCAATAATATTTATCGTATAAGTGTCATAGAACTCTTCTACGTCGTCAAAATCCTCAAGTTTCATATAAACAAGCAAAGGGTTTTGAGCATTGTTAAGTTCATCTTTGAGTTGTTTAAGAGGGTTCATAATGTCGGTAATATCATTGCGAAGTGAAATATATTCTAAAATATTTCCATCAAGATCAACAATAGGCATCACAACAGAATCCACATAGTAACTTCTACCACTTTTTGCTCTGTTTCTTACAATCCCTTTCCAAATCGTTTTTTTATTTTTAATGGTGTTCCACATATCTTCAAAAATAGCTTTTGGATTTTCAGGATGGCGCACAATATTATGATTTTCTCCGATGAGCTCCTCTCTTGAATATCCTGATATTTCACAAAAAGCATCATTGACATAGGTGATGATACCCTTAATATCTGTTTTTGAGACGATGGAGCTTTCATTGGTTGCTTCTTGGTATTCTTTTAGAAGGTGGAGATTTTTTTTAGCTTCTAAGGCATATTTGTATTTTTGTATCACTCTGAGAATGACAGTTGAGAGCTGCTCGATATCGATAGGTTTTAGAAGATAACCATTGATACCAATTTTAATACTCTCTAAAAAGAAGTTGTCTTCATTATGTGCTGAGAGTACAATAATAGGTACCTCACTATCAAGTGCTCTTATTTTTTCACTCATCACAATCCCATTCATTTTAGGCATATTGATATCGGTTATGATAAGATCTACATCATTTTCTTTAAATTTTTGATACCCATCTTCCCCATCTTTTGCCACGATAATCGTATCAAAAAAATCTTCCAAAATCATTGTCGTCATCTCTCTGGCATCAACATTATCTTCGACATACAACAATTTTAGATTTTGAGAATATTCAATCACTTTTGATATATCTATCATACTACTTCTCCTAAAACGATGCTAAACACAGCACCTTCATTACCATTGGCAACACGCAACGAGCCACCACAATGATCCTCAATTATTATTTTACTCATATACAGTCCCAATCCCGTCCCATCTTTTTTTGTTTTTGTCGAAAAATAAGGTTCAAATATATTATGTATGATTTCATCTTTTATACCCCCTGCATTATCTTCAACACGCAACTCTTTTTTATCTATGAAAATATTTATTTTAGGATTTTGCACCTTAGTTTCTACTAAAGCATCCTCAGCATTTTTTATGAGATTCAATACAACCTGCTTTACTTCATTTTCATAAGTACTAAAAGGTACAATCTC
>JAMOSN010000062.1 GCA_027068455.1 Sulfurimonas sp. | reverse complement strand
GCAAGAAGAAGAAAATCTCTGCAATCTCTAAAATCAAATGCTCTAACTCATCATGCAGCGGATCAGGATTCAGTCCATTTATCGCATAATAGATACCTATTAGCATAAACATAAAAGTACCCGCAAAGAGTGCTGGTTTTGCTTTGTTTACCTCATATCTCTCTTCTGTAGCAATAAAATAATATGCTACGACAAAAACTACTAAACTTAACCAACCAACCCATGTTGTGGCTAAGTTAATATCTGTTGCTGCGTGTTGTGCTACTTCTACTGCACTTTGGGCTACTGAACCGTGTTCCATTCCTACTCCTCATCTATTGTGTGAACCCCTATAGATTCACTTCTGTTTAATGCCGATATCACTATCGATTTTGCCGTTAATAAACGAAATTTTAAAAGTTTACCAATATTTTCATTTAAAAGAGCATTAATTGTGCTTAATGCATCATTTAATCCCCTTTTTGTTCGAATAATAGAAACATTTTCCCACATAATACGTCTTAACTGATCTTTTTTCACTTTATCATCTTTAAGACTCATCACCTCATCACTTACCTCAAAAGCAACAAATGCTTTCTCATCATTTTGGGTTTTATCTATACTGCTCACAGCACGTTTTGCAAACACCAACCCTTCAAGTAATGAGTTTGATGCCAAACGATTTGCACCATGCACTCTTGTGGATGCAACTTCACCAATGGCATAAAGATTTTTTACGCTTGGAACTCTTGCATCGAGGTCTGTTTTTATACCACCAATAGCATAATGAAATGCTGGCGATATAGGGACTCTCTCTTTTGGTACATCATAACCAATAGCACGCAGATTTTTACAAATATTTGGAAAACGATGTTCAAAATACTCTGCATCGAAATTTTTAAAAGCAAGATACACATTCAAACCTGTTTTCTTTTTGTATTTGTAAATCGACTTACTGACAATATCTCGAGATGCCAACTCACCCCTCTCATCAAAATCAAATAAAAACCGCTTACCGTTTTCATCTTCAATGGTAGCACCCTCTCCACGCAAAGCTTCCGTTAAAAGCATCTTTTGGGCTCCATCAGCATTAACAAAAACTGTTGGGTGAAACTGAAGCATCTCCATGCGATCGAGTTCTATCCCTTTCATAACACATAAACCTTGCATATCTGCACTAATGCAAGGGGCATTTGTATGGTATTCATAAAGTGAACCCACACCACCACTGGCGATGATGACATCTTTTGCATAGATATTACGACTCTCTCTATGATCTAGGACAGTCACTCCATAACAGACACCATCTTGAATCAATAAATCAACAACACGTGCATCACTGAGCATTGCGTGTTGGTTTTGTGCAAGTAAAAAATGGTGCAAATAACGCCCCGTTGCATCACCACCTGCGTGTAGTATCCTCTCACACGAATGTGCTGCTTCTTTTGTGTAAAGAAGATTACCCTCTTCATCTCTATCAAAATCAAACCCATAATCAATAATATCATCAATCACTTCACGGGAGTGTTGACTGAGTATGGCAACAGCTTTTTCATCACACAAACCATCTCCAGCGGCGAGTGTATCTTGAATATGGACAGGAACATCTGCTTCATCTCGAGCCAAAGCCACACCACCTTGGGCATAAAAAGTGTTACATTTAAAAGTTTCACGTTTGTTGATTATAAGTACTTTTTTCTCTTTTGGCAACTGCATAGCTGCATAAAGCCCTGCAACACCTGCACCGATAATTATTACATCATATCTTTGTATCATCTACTTACAACTTTCATTATTTTCTTTACTCTTGAGGATAAATGTCACACTCTCATCCCCTTGAGAGGTCTCCTCTTGGTAATAAGGGGGTGCTTTATAGCCACATCCACTGATACTTAATAAAAAGCTTGCTATAATTACTTTATGAAAAAAGCCAGTGATATTATCAATCTTCTTCAAAATAAACCTCAATTTTCAAAACTTTCTTACTATAAGTGTATCCATAAAATAGAATCTGCTTTTAGTAAACCGCTCCAGAAGATGATAAAGTTTGCCTATATTAAAAACAAAACCCTTTTTTTCGTTTTAAATCATCCAGGGGCTAAACAAGAGTTTGATAATAATATAGATAGTATTAAAAGCGCTTTAAAGTTTGTAACCCCCAAAGAGTGCGAAGATATCCAAATAGATGATATCAAAGCTTTTGTAACCCATTCTCCCACAAAAAATATCACCTTTGAGCCAAAAGAGATTGAGCACTACCAAGAAAGGGCCAAAGGTACCTTCTCAATCGATATGATTCACGATGAAAAGCTTAAAAACATTGCAAAAACGATAAAAGAGATAATCCAACACAAACATGACACTTGAAGCAACAATAAAACAACTCCCGACATCGGCAGGGATCTATCAGTATTTTGATAAAAACGGGCGTATCCTTTACATAGGAAAAGCTAAAAATCTTTCGGCTCGTGTAAAAAGCTATTGGAACTTTACACCATTATTCCAGCCAAATACCAAGCTCTCAGCACGCATTGTTAAAATGTTACAAGAAACTTGTTCTATAAACTACATTGTAGTAAAGAGTGAGCATGATGCTCTTATTTTAGAAAACTCTCTTATTAAACAACTAAATCCCAAGTACAATATCTTACTGCGTGATGACAAGACCTACCCTTATATTTATATTGACAACAGTAATCCCTACCCCCGCTTTGAGATAACACGCAAGATTATAAAAAGTAAAGATATTACCTATTTTGGTCCCTATTCTGTTGGAGCAAGAGATATTTTAGATTCTATTTATGAGATATGCAAGCTTGTCCAAAAAAAAGGGTGTTTAAAAACAAAAAAACTCTGTCTTTACCATCAGATTGACAAATGTTTAGGACCGTGCGAGCTTCCAGTTTCTAAAGAGCGTTATCAACAAGAGGTACAACACGCAACAAAACTGATTAAAAACAAAAAACTGCTTTTGGCACAACTTAAAGAGAAAATGATGTTTTATGCAGAGGAACTGCGTTTTGAAGAAGCAAAAGAGATCCGTGATCGCATTGAAAAAATAGGTCGCTCACAGATCCAAAGTGACATCGATTTTGCCAGTGATGAAAATTATGATATTTTTGTACTGCAACACGCAGGCACTAAAGCAGTTTTGGTGAAAATCTTTATGCGTGAGGGGAAAATAATCTCCTCAAATCACCATTATATCTCCATACAGGAGGGGTTTGATGCAAATGAGATCTACTCTCGGGCACTTCTAGATTTTTACAAAGGGGAAAAGCCCCCAATCATCGCACCTGTTCTCGTAGCACAAGAGTTTGAAGATATAGATGTCATTCGTCACTACCTCAATAGTTTTTTTCAAAAAAAAGCATCACTTTTGGTACCAAAGAGGGGAAAGAAAAAACAGCTTATAGATCTTGCTCTTTTAAATGCCAATGAACTGCTTAAAAAAGCTTCCAAAGAGTTAGAAAACAATGTTTTATATGAGATACAACAACTTTGTCATCTTGAAAAAACACCTTATCGCATAGAAATTTTTGACAACTCCCATATGGCAGGAAATGCAACAGTTGGTGCGATGGTTGTTTATGATACCAATAAATTTGATAAATCTTCATACCGACTCTACCATTTAGAAGCAAAAGATGAATATGCACAAATGAGAGAAACACTAACAAGAAGAATTGCAAGTTTTAGTAAAAATCCTCCACCAGATTTATGGGTACTAGATGGTGGTGCAACTCTTTTAAAACTTGCTCTTGAACTTTTAGAGTCCAATGGTGTTTTTTTAGACGTCATTGC
Organism: Sulfurimonas sp.; assembly: GCA_027068455.1. Taxonomy (GTDB): domain Bacteria; phylum Campylobacterota; class Campylobacteria; order Campylobacterales; family Sulfurimonadaceae; genus Sulfurimonas. The sequence continues at coordinate 5,387 of JAMOSN010000062.1, read as the reverse complement.
CATTTCTAAAGAGAAAGTGGATACAAAAGCACACAGAGCCAAAGGGAAAGCAAAAGATATCATTTATACAAAAGAGGATATCTTTAAACTACAATCAAGTGATAAACGTCTCCAGTTTCTTCAAAATCTTAGAGATGAAGCACATAGAAGTGCTATAAATTTTCATAAGAAAACAAAGCTTAAACTCGATCAAGAGAGTAAATTATTGAATTTACACGGCATATCACAAGCCAAAATCAAAAAACTTTTAAACCATTTTGGAACTTTTGAAGCGATAAAAAATCTACAAATTGAGGAAATTAGTACAATTTTAAACGATAAAGATGCAAAAATTATTAAAAATTTTTACAAATAAGTTTTTTTTTCACTTCATTATGATATATTTGTGATAGTTTTAGCTATTTATCAACTATAAGGTTTTTTTATGAATAATGTGACTCCACTAAATGAAGAATATGAACTCGATGAAAATGTCGTTATCAGTCAGACAGATTTAGAAGGTGTAATCACCTATGTAAATCGAGCTTTTTGCAAAGCTTCTGGATATACTGCTGATGAGCTCATTGGACAAGAACATAATATTATAAGACATCCACAAATGCCTGATTCTATTTTCGAAAAACTTTGGTCAGCCATTAGTAGTGGTAGAGCGTGGAACGGTCTTATAAAAAATCTTAGAAAAAGTGGCGAGTTTTATTGGGTTGACATTGAAATTTTACCGATTAAAGAGAATAACGATACTGTAACAGGATATATCTCTGCTAGTAAACCTGCTTCACGCAAAGATATTCAAGAGAATGAAGAGATGTATAATAAAATGCTTGAAGCACAAAACTAAGGGGTAAATGTATGTTAATTTATAATTTTCAAAAAGAGTTCTTGGGAATTGACAAGAAAGATTTAAATATTTTAGGATTTAATGATCTTGCATCACTCAAAGCTGAAGTGGCAGACTTTGCAGATTTATTTGTAAAGACACCAGGTTATATCCATAACTTTAAACATGTACACTGGATCGATTTTATCACTTGTGCTGAGTCTAATGAAAAACCAAAAGCTATTATTAATGTTAATTCTAAAAGCTTTAAATGTACACTTGACATTAAAACAGCTTTTTTAGTTGATAATCCATCCGCTGAAGCATATTTTGTTCATATGAACAATTTAAGAGCACTCAGTGCAGAAGAGAGTGAACTTATCTCTGCTGATTTGGCAAATAAAACTATTCCTGCTCCAACCTCACTCAACGAACCTGCTGCTGTAGAGCCTGAGACATTTGGATCTTTAGAAGTAGATGGCCTTAATGTTGATGAATTTGACAACACACCTATTACAAATGAGGTGGAAGATGATTTTGTAACAACACCAAATGATACCTTAACATACGATGATGACTATAAACTAGATGTTGCTTTTGATGACTTTCATGAAACACCACAACAAGATATACCTCCTGCCATGCAAGAGGAAAAAACACAACCAACAGTGACACATCAAGAACCACCAGTAGTTGCCGAGGATGAGGAGGATGATTATGTTTATGATCCTCATGTCGCATCAGCAGAACTTGGTTTACCACTTGATCTTATCGAAGAGTTTATCCAAGACTTTATTCTCCAAGCAAAAGAGTTTAAAGATGACCTATACAGCTCTTTGGAAAATGGTGATTTGGAAAATGTCAAGATACTCTCGCACAAACTCAAAGGTGTTGCTGCAAACTTACGTGTTGAAAATGCATTTGAAGTACTTACTACTATTAATACTACCTCTGATTTTAGTGTTATAAAACCAAATTTGGATCGTCTTTATAGAATAATCGCTAAATTAGCAGGTGAAAAACCAGAACCAGTTTCTGTTCAGGAACCAACACCTGAACCAACACCTGAACTAAAAATTCAGGAAAGTGAAGTTCCATCTACACTTGATGTTGCTACTGAAGATGAAGATCAAAAAGTAGAACTAAACCTTGATACAGAAGAAGAGACTGCACCCGAAGATGTAAAACTTGATATTGATCTAGATATGTTTGAAGATGAGCTTACTTTAGAAGATATTCAAGAACCAGAGTTAACAGTAGAAAATCCTGATGAAAAAAATGAAAAAATTACTCCACAAATCAATTATTCAAAACAAAGTGTTGCCAATGAGATTGGTATTGACCTTAATACCTTTGAAGAACTTTTACAAGACTACCAAAAAGAGAGTCATACAATCTTGTCCAATATGCAAACAGCACTTGAGAACAATGACTTAGAGATCTATCAATCAGAACTCACAAAGTTTAAAGGTATGAGTGAAAACATTCGTTTAACAGAGCTAAATGAGCTTATAGAGGCACTTGAAAATACTACTGATAAAGAGAGTATCACTCACAATATTGAAGTAATTGAATCAATTATTTCACAAATATTAGAAAAAAGGGATTAACGATGCAAATAGGACTTAAAAACCGACTGAGACTTATCTCTCTTTTACCAATTATAATTTTGTTTTCTATTACAAGTTATTTTGTGTACAATTCATATCAAAATTATATCTCTGCACAACTTATTCAAGATAAGCTCTCAACAAACAGAAAGCTTAATGAACTAGTTACCAACATTTCAAGGGAACGCGGTATGACCGTTATGTATCTTGGAAACTCTTCTGAGAATACTCTTAAATCACTTATCAAACAAAGAAAAATCGTTGACAAAAAAGCTAAAGAGTATTTTGAACAGGTCAATCAATCAGCTGTTTTACATGATCACTCTAAAGGGAAAGAGGGATGTACAACATGTATCAATACGACAAAACTACAACATGCACTCGAACAGATTAAAAAAGCTCGTATTAAAGTTGACAAACATCAAACAAACTTTGAAGAGATTTATAGCAGCATCTACGGCAAAGCACAAAGTGAAGCGATTAAGGAGCTTGAAGAGATTACATCAGATCAAGTTGATCCAAAAATCAATGCATATTCAGGTGAATATATCTCATTTGTTCGTGCGAACCGCTTTACATCAGATGAAAGAGATTTCATCTCTTTTGCTATTGCACGTTCAACAGAACTCGATGAAGAAGAGATCAATAAATGGATATCACTTATTGCAAAAGCTGATGCTATTAATTATGATACACTAAAAGATAAGAAACTAGTTAGTGCACTGGATGAACTCTTTAAAAATGAAGATGCGATTGAACTTTTTGAAGATATCAACTCTGAACGTGCAGCAATTCTAGTTGCTGCAAGTAGTGGTAAATATAAAACTAATGCAGGTATTTGGTTCGCAATGCTTTCTGAAAAGACCAACTTGCTCTCAGATGCAGAAAACACTATTCTTAATGCAATGGATGAAAGAGCTGTTGCTGTTAAAACAGATGCTATCCAGTTTTTGGCTATTACTCTGACTATTTGGCTTGTTTCTGTAATTTTGGCAATTCTTGGTTATTTGCTTTCTAATGAAATTGCAAGAAACATTAAAAACCTTGAAGATATCTTAAAAAGAGTTGCTGCCGATGCTGGCGATGGTGAATCTACAATTGATATCAACCTCCATACAACTAGAGGTACAGCTGAAGCATACGATCTTCTTGAGCGAATTATTGAACAAACAAGAAAAGATAAAGAAGCAGCACAGGAAGCGAGTGAAGCGAAATCTATGTTCTTGGCAAATATGTCACATGAGATTCGTACGCCACTTAATGGTATTGTTGGATTTACAGAACTCCTTAAAGATACAGGATTGCAAGAGGAGCAAGCAGAGTTTGTTGAGATCATTGAAAAATCATCAGAAAACCTTCTTGAAATTATCAACAATATTCTTGACCTTTCAAAAATTGAGTCTAACAAACTTGAGATTGAAGATATTGTCTTTAATCCTGTTGATGAGTTTGAAAGTGCTGTTGAGATTTATGCAGTACGTGCAAGTGAAAAACATATTGACCTTGGATGTTTTATCGATCCTGAACTTGAGCAACCGCTTAAAGGGGATCCGACGAAGATCAAAGAGGTTATTATCAACCTTCTTTCCAATGCTGTTAAATTTACAAGTAGTGGTGGAGCTATTGATGTTGATATCCGTAAACTTGAATCACAACAAGATGGCATCACCCGTGTACGTTTTGAAGTAAAAGATAGTGGTATTGGTGTAACAAGTGAACAAAAAGCTAGAATTTTTGAAGCATTCTCACAAGCAGACACATCAATTACAAGAAAATATGGTGGTACAGGTCTTGGTCTTACAATTTCGGCAAGATTTATTGAGCTTATGGGTGGACAGCTAGATCTTCACTCTGAACCTGGAGAAGGTACAACATTCTTCTTTACGATTGACTTTGAAGAGATTGAAGCAAATAAAGAGAGTGCAAAAGGGTTATACTCAAGTATCAATGCTCTTATCTTGGAATCAAACATCAAAACAAAAAAACAAGATACATATCTTCGTGAATATCTTGATTTTTATGGTGTGAGCTATACAACCTTTACAAATCTGCAAGAGTTAGAATCTCTTCATCGTAATGTAAACTATAATCTGGCTTTTGTTGATTACGAGTACGTTAATGAAGATGAATTCGATAAATATGCAAACCTAGAAGAGGAACTTGTTCTTTTAACAAAATCTTACTTTATGAAACGTATTGAAAGTATGAATCTTGATATTTTCAAAACTATATACGAGCCACTTAACAATACTAAGATCAAACAAACACTCGAAAATTATAGTAATGAAAGCTATGATCACAAAAAAGCAAAAAAAGCTGTTAAAAAAGTTTTTAATGCTGAATCATCACGTTTTAATGCAAATGTACTTGTTGCAGAAGATAATATTATTAACCAAAAACTTATCAAAAGAACCTTAGAAGACTTAGGACTTACAGTTGATATTGCATCCAATGGTTTAGAAGCTTTCCAAAAACGTAAAGATGGTAACTTTGATCTTATCTTTATGGATATTCAAATGCCATTTTTAGATGGTATGGAAGCAACGAAAGAGATTTTAGAGTATGAAGAGGTGTATAATCAACCACACGTTCCTATTTTAGCTCTTACAGCCAATGCACTCAAAGGTGATAGAGAACGTTTCTTAAGTGCAGGATTAGATGAGTACACAACGAAACCACTTGTAAGAAGCGAGATTATCACTCTTTTAAATCATTTCCTTGCTGACCATATTGAAGATGTAAGCAGTACTAACAGTTACCCTCAAACAGAAAATAAAAATCAATTAGAAGAAACAGAAGATCTTGATGATTTAGATAATTTTAAGGTTGCGGAAGAAGTTCCAGAAGTTCCAGAAGTTCCAGAAGTTCCAGAAGTTCCAGAAGTTCCAGAAGTTCCAGAAGTTCCAGAAGTTCCAGAAGTTCCAGAAGTTCCAGAAGTTCCAGAAGTTCCAGAAGTTCCA
>JAMOSN010000061.1 GCA_027068455.1 Sulfurimonas sp. | reverse complement strand
TGTATTATCTCGGCTCATAACCGAGCGGTCGAGTGTTCGAGTCACTCAGAACCCACCACTCTTTTTATTTCCCATAGAGATTTCTAAAAACTTCATTTTCAAGCCACATATTAGTAACAAAGTGATATAATTTTCCCAACAAAAAATAATTGGATTTTTGATGGCAAGAGTAACAAAACAAGAGCGTAAGCAAGGCATTATCACTGCTGCACTGCAACTTTTTTCCGAAAGAGGTTTTTATGTAACCACTATTCCTGATATAGCACAAAAAGTTGGTATGAGTGTTGGTAATTTTTATAACTATTTTACCTCAAAAGATATTTTGGCAAAAGAGCTTATTTTATATATTTCAGAATACTTAGGGGATAATATCCGCCAGATCAATGAAAAAGATATCTCTACTCAAGAGAAGATTCATGCAATTGTTTCAATGTACTTTGCCATGGCAGAAGAAAAACCTGAAATGATAGAGTATTTCTTGCGTGTTTATCTCTCTAACCGTGAGGTTTTTGGTGATGGATGTGAGGGGATGATATGTGTTTCTCCCTTTGTCACTGAGATGATGATCTTCTTTGATGATGGTGTTGCCAAAGGTGATTTGCATAATCAAGATTTTTTTAGTGCTTTTGGTCTTTTTATGGGGTATTTGGGTGGTATGGTTTTTCTCTTTGGTGAAAAAATCTTGCCTGAACCGTTAGAGAACTATAAAGATTCTATTTCACAAAATATATACAATGCACTCAAAACACGCAACTAAACCCAAACTTTTGTGGCTTCAAGGTGTTACATGTAACGGTAACACCCACTCCTTTTTAAATCTTTCCTATTTACCCACTTTATTAGAGAAGTTTGATGTTTTATATTACCCAGCGATGGAGGCACAGTATAGTTTTGAAGAGATTGTTCGATGTGAACTTTCATGTGATGTACTTGTTTTTGAGGGTACATACGATCCTTTGATGGTACGGGGAGATGTCCCTCTTAAAAAAATACTGCTTCATTATGCTAAAAGTGCCAAAACCATTATAGCAGCTGGAAGTTGTGCCAGTTTTGGCGGGATGTTCAAAGCATCTGCACCAGAGCGAAACAGTGGGATTTTATTTGATCTTGAAGAGAAAAAAGGTCCTTTGGTCGCTTTGGAAGAGAAAGTGATTAATCTCTCAGGATGTCCCATCCATCCCGAATGGATAGGATATACACTCTCTATGATAGCACATAAAAAAGAGATTCTTTTAGATGATTTGCATCGCCCTTTGGAGCTTTATGCAACACTGGCTCATCATGGTTGTACACGCAATGAGTATTTTGAATGGAAAGTGGATGCTAAAGGTTTTGGACTCAAAGAGGGGTGTTTGTTCTATGAACAAGGGTGTCGAGCACCTATGACACACGCTTCATGTAATAAGATTTTATGGAACGAAGTAAGTTCTAAAACACGCATAGGTACACCATGTTTTGGATGTACCGAGGCTGATTTTCCCCGTCAGAACCTTTTTAGTACAAAAACAAATATGTCTATACCTCAAGAAACACCGCTTGGTGTTCCTAAGCGAAGCTATCTTACTATGGCTGGAATAGCAAAAACTTTTCATATAGAGAGGTTGGAAGGAAAACTTATTGATTACAAAACAACTCGTTGAACAGATAGAGGGGGAGGCCTCTGTATATTTTGATATAAAAAATGAAAAAGTTGATTTTGCAACTGTAACATTTCCCCATTTTCGAGGTATGGAGTCGATTTTGGAGACTAAACCTGCTTTGGATGCTTTGGTGATTACACCTCGTGTATGTGGTATCTGCGGGCATGCGCATCTTATGGCAACGGTCAGAGCTTTGGAAGATGCCTATAAAAACAGTGGCTATGAAGTACAGCTTACACAAAAAGCAAAACTGATTCGGGAGTTTACCTTGGTTATGGAGATGATTCAAAACCATTTAAAGTGGCTTTATCTTGTTATCATCCCCGAGTTAAATAAGCTTCTTCATTATGATGGGCAAAAGAGTACACTCAAAGGTGCCTATGGAGCTTCATTGGCTTCTAAAGCAATAGCACTCTTTGGTGGGCAGTGGCCACACTCTTCTTATATGATTCCAGGAGGGATAACGAGTGATCCTACACATATAGAGGTGATGCAAGCACATCATCATCTTCAAGAGCTTAAAAGTTTTTTTGAAAAAGAGAGTTTGGGAACAACTCTTGAAACGTTTTTATCTTTTGAATCGTGTAAAGATTTTCATGCACTCGATTCTGATATTGCAACTCTTGAAAAACATCTTATTGAGGCTGATATGCATCAAAAAGGTTTTGCACATGACAGATTTTTGATCTTAGGAGAACATACTTTTAGCGAGAGAACAAAGCTAAAACATACACGATCTTTTGGAGTAGATATCAAATTTGTAACTACCAAGCCCTCTTTTTCACCTTATGAAAAATCATTTGCTTATAATGCACTTTATAAAAATGATTATTATGAAACAGGACCATTGGCGCGTATGATGTCAAGTGGACTGCCTATCATTAAAAATATGCACAGACGTTTTAAAGATAGTGCATACTCAAGAGTTTTGGCACGTGTTTTTGAACTCTCTTTTATGTTACAACACGCAACAAAGCTTTTAGATAAAATCGATGTTGCAGAGGATTCTGTTGTATCATTGGTTGATATAAAAAAGGTTTGGGCAACTGGCATTGGTGTTGTTGAAGCACCACGTGGACCACTGATCCATAAAGTTACCATAGAAGATGGCATAATAAAAAATTACACTATCATCACCCCTACACAGTTCAATATCGGCAGTGATACCAAAGAGAAACCAACATCAGTGCAACACGCAATGCAAAGACTTACAAAAGAGGATGCATTATTTGTTTTTAGAACATTTGATGTTTGTTCTGTATGTACGACACATTAAACTATTTCCTTTAGTCCAAAAATAATATAAGAAAAATCTATTTTTATCTTAACTTAATAAATCTAATATTTGTTTAAGTCTCTCTTTAGTAAGATAGTGAATGATTATTCATTAATATATTACGAGGAGTTGGCTATGGCGGATAGAATAGAGGGTGTAAAAAAGCTTTTTACATCTAAAAGTGCACGCGTAGAGACAAATAGAGGTGATGCTTACTATGAAAAATTATTTCAAAAGTGTCAAGCAAGAATCGAAGAACTAAAAACACAACAACCAATCAACAACAGATTAGAGATAAGTGATGTTTTAGAAAACCACGGTATTGAAAGACGTGACTTTTTAAAATGGGCAAGTGCCGTAACTGGTATGTTGATGCTGCCAGCTTCATTTACACCGCTTGTAGCAGATGCAGCACTTCTTATGAACCGCGCACCTGTTATCTGGCTTGAACTACAAGACTGTGCAGGTAACTCAGAAGCACTCCTTCGTTCAGATGGACCAAAAATCGATGAGATCGTTTTAGATATCATCTCTTTAGAGTTCCATGAAACACTCCAAGCTGCATCTGGTCATCAAGCTGAGAAGCAACTAGAAGAAGCGATAGAGCATTTTAAAGATAAGTACCTCCTTTTTGTTGAGGGTTCTATCCCTATGGCTGATGATGGAATCTATGGAACAATCGGAGCGAGTGGTGAGACTTTTTATGATCACCTTATGCGCGTAAGTAAACACGCAGCAGCTATTGTTGCTGTTGGTTCATGTGCTACATTTGGTGGTGTTCCAGCAGCATCTCCAAATCCAACAGGTGCAGTTGGTGTGATGGATGTTATTAAAGGCAAGCCACTTATCAACATCCCTGCGTGTCCTGCAAACCCTGCAAATATGGTTGGTGTTATCATCCACTACATCTTAACAGGTCAAGTACCAGAGTTAGATTCACTTTTACGCCCTAAGTTTGCGTTTGGATATCGTATCCATGACAACTGTGAAAGACGTGCTCACTTTGATGCTGGTGAGTTTGTTGAAGAGTGGGGTGATGAGGGTGCGAAGAACAACTTCTGTCTTTACAAGGTTGGATGTAAAGGTCCTATGACATTTAACAACTGTTCTATCATCCGCTATAACGAGGGTGTGAACTGGCCGGTAGGTGTCGGACGTGGATGTATCGGTTGTTCTGAACCAGATTTCTGGGATAAGTATGCATATGAGCGTCCAATGGCGGATGCAAATATCAAAGCACCAACTGGTGGTGTTGAAAAAACTGTAGATGAGTTTGGTCTAGGCTTACTTACAGCTGCTGGTATTGGTATAGGTATTCATGCAGCAGCAAGTTCATTAGCAGGAAATAAAGAAGAAGTAGGAGAGTAGCAGATGGCAAAGAAACATATTATAGTAGATCCAATTACTAGGATTGAGGGACACTTAAGAATAGAAGCGGTCATTGATGAAAATAACACAATAGTAGATGCGTATGCTTCTTCAACAATGTTTAGAGGGATAGAGACGATTTTACAAGGTCGTGATCCTCGTGATGCTGGACTTTTGGCGATGCGTATCTGTGGTGTATGTACAGGTACACACTACCAAAGAAGTATAGAAGCGGTAGAGGATGCTTTTGATGTTACCATCCCTAAAAATGCCCGTTTAGTACGTAACTTGATTCAGGGTGCACTTTATATTCACGATCACTTAGTTCATTTTTATCATCTTCATGCACTTGATTTTGTAGATGTGGTTTCTGCACTCTCAGCAGATCCAAAGAAAACGAGCCAAGAAGCAGTAAAATGGGCAAATGTTGCTGGCACAAATCCTTTTATCGAGGGTGAAGGGCAGTTTAAAGAGATTCAAGAGAGAGTTGCGAAGTTTGTAAAACAGGGTCGCCTTGGAATTTTTGGAAATGGTTACTGGGGTAACAAACACTATAAACTAACACCAGAACAAAATCTCATAGGTGTGGCACATTATCTAAAAGCACTTGATATTCAACGTGACCTTGCAAAAATGCAAGCAATCTTTGGTGGTAAAAATCCACACCCTCAATCTATTGTAGTTGGTGGTGTTACTTGTGTACAAGATATTAAAAACCCTGCTCGTATAGCACTCTTTAAAACACTTCTTAAAGAGGGTACAAAGTTTGTTAAACAGGCATACTTGCCAGATGTTTATATGGCAGGAACAATGTACGCTGATGAAGCAACAGATACAAAAGCTACATTTACTGAACTTATGCAAGGAAAAGGTGTAGGTGGAACTGGTGGTGGTCTGCTTAACTTTATGTCGTATGGTGATTTCCGCCTTGATGATACAGGTTTTTACAAATCAGCACTCCTTTTCCCTAGTGGTGTTGTTTATAACGGAGACTTAACGAAAGTAGATGAAGTTGATCCTTCAAAAATCGCAGAGGATGTGACACACGCATGGTATGATGCAAAAGCTCCTCAACACCCGTATGACGGAACAACTATTCCAAACTATACAGGGTTAGAGAAAAAAGCTGATGGAATGGCATACCTTAAAACAAATGAAAAATACTCTTGGATTAAGTCACCGATTTATAATGATACTAGAGTAGAAGTTGGTCCGTTAGCTCGTATGGTTGTAGGTGTTGCAAAAGGTGATGAGCGTATTACGAAGTATGTTATGAACTTCTTAACACGTGGTAAATTACCAACAGCAGTACTATTCTCAACTATTGGTCGTACAGCAGCTCGTGCTATAGAGACTGAACTTATGGCTGATGTGATGATGGAGTGGGTAGATGAGTTGGCTGCAAATGTCGCTGCTGGTGATGACTCTACATGGACAGAATTTGATTTTAACTATGTAAGTAAAGACACAAAAGGTGCTGGTCTTGCAGAAGCTCCACGTGGTGCACTTGGTCACTGGTTGCGTGTTAAAGATGGTAAGATTACAAACTACCAAGCAGTGGTTCCATCTACTTGGAATGCAGCTCCACGTGATTATAAAGGTCGTTTGGGTGCGTATGAAGCGTCACTTATCGGTACAAAAGTGGCAAATCCTGAACAACCGCTTGAAATCATTAGAACTATCCACAGTTTTGACCCTTGTATTGCGTGTGCGGTACATGTTGTTGATACAAAGGGTAAAGAGCTTGGTGTCTATAAAATAGATACTGGCTGTAGTATCTAAGGAGGTTGGTTATGAAACCTGGATACAAACAAGTAAAAAGGATGACAACTTTTATGCGGCTGAACCATTGGGTTGTCGCATTTAGTATGGTGGCTGCTGTAATTACAGGACTCTATATTGGACATCCGTATTATCAAAGCTTTATAGCTGATCCTGCTGTTGGCAAGTATGTGATGGCTTGGAACAGATGGATTCACTTTATGATTGCTATTATTTTTGATGTAAGTAGTATTGTGATTGCATATTTATATTTCTTTTCAAGATTTGAAAAGCCATATAAAAAGCTTATTCCAAATAAGCAAAATATAGAAGAGTTTGGAGCTGTTGTTATTAATCTTTTGACATTAAATCGTAAAAAAGATTTTGATTCAACACATGCAGATAGTTTTAATACTGTCTTTTTTCTTCTCTTTCACCTTATGCTTGCATGGATGCTTTTGACTGGTTTACAGCTATATGTACATGGTTTAGCATCTGGTGAGAGTTCTATTGGTGCATGGTGGCCATGGATGTTACATGTAGCAACTGACTGGACAATCCCTGTAAGTAATATGCTCATTGGAAGTGCTTCACCGACACCATCTATTATGGATGTTCGTATATCACACCATATTACAATGTGGTTTATTTTAGCATGGATTGTATTTCATATCTACTATCAAGTATGGCGTACAATCTTCTGGAAAGAGGGTGACATCGGTATCGTTGTCAGTGGTACAAAATATGTAAAAGAGGAAGCGTAAGCTTTCTCTTTTCTACCCTTTTCTTTCTTTAATGAATAACTATTCAAAAAACTCTTAGCTATCTTTTGCTATATTGTGAATACTAATTCACTATGAGGAAAATAGATGGCTTTTGTCTTAGAACTTCACTACACTTCAAACCAAAAACATATACCAAATTTTATTATCAATATCTTACGAGAATATAGCGTTTATGCTGATGTTACATATAACACGCAGGGTGTTACATTTATAGCAAAAGAGGGAGAAAATCTTCAAGAAGCATTGCAAAAGATAGCCCAAACATTGCCAGCTTCGTTGTTTTTAAAAGCTTCAAGTAACACGCAAGCAGAGAGTGAACCCACTTCGCTTCCTGAGTTGGACAACCGTTTTCCACTCAGCCTTGGATTGTGCCCATCATGCCAAAAAGAGATGTTTGATGTAAGTTCAAGACGCTACTATTATCCGTTTACCTCATGTAACTGTTGTGGGGCAAACCACAGTTTTTTACTCTCATACCCTTACACTAGACAAAACAGCTCTATGAAGTTTTTAGTTGCGTGTGATGCATGTCAAAATGAGCAAGAGAGCAAAGGGAAAAAAGAGCAACATCATATCAACTCTTGTCATAGTTGTGGTGTGCCTGTGCGTTTGGTAAGTAAAAATGCTGAACGATATGCAAACGATGCAGGAAGCTTTAGAACGATGTTTGAAGTGGTTGCCAAAGCGTTGGTGGATGATAAAAAGGTTTTAGTAAAAACTACGATGGGGTATAGAGTTTTTTATAAGGCAAATCAGATAAATAACGACTCTGTTTTGATGATGATTAATGCAAATACCATTACAGATAATCTCTCTCTCATTACTGAGGAGTATCAAGCACTTCTTAGCATAGAGCGACCTGTTATGTATGTCACTTTAAAAAATGAGGAGCTAAAAACTCTTTATGGTGCCAACACTGCCTATGTTAAATACCCTGATGACGGGTTTTGTATCCTCTTGGGTGCAGAGCTTCAAAAGCTTGGTGTGGAATATATAGCCTATGAGGAGGTTGATGGCGAGTATAAAGCTGACATGGTGATGGACTATGATTTAGAGATAACACCACAAAGTGATATGAAGTTCTTTTTAAATAAAGATACAAGCTTTATAGCAGGTGGGCAGAGAGTGAGTTTTCCTTCTCATAATCTTGAAGCAAAAAATCTTGTGAGTGTAGCAGGAGATTTAGTGGGTGTACCTGAGGGTGAGAAGATGCTTTTTGATGATATGGAGTATTTTGAGAGCATAGAGGTAGCGGGTGCACATGTGTTGGAAGGAGACAAGGAGCGATACCATACAAACCAAAAATACTTTTTGGAAGATGAAGCCTCTTTTATGTCGGTCATCGTGGAAAATCAGCTCCTTGGAGTCAAGTGTGTGGGAGCTTATTTTGATGAGGTACCTTCATTTTTATACTACGACGGGAAAAAAGTATTGCGTGTTGTCCCGCCCAAACCTTTTGATGGAGAAAATCTTTTAGAAAAAATCGCATCGTTGCGTGAAGGATCAGAGAGACTTGTAGAGAACTTGGAAAAAACACTTCCTGATGTGTATGCAAAACTCCAAAATCTCCAAAATCAAAAGGATGTCAAACTCTTTGAAGCAGTAGCTATCATCTTGGATCTTGATGATATCTCTATGAGGGGTGTGGCAAAAGAGGCGATGAAGTTTGTCGGTAAAGGTGGCATACAGATAGATACCCATGTGAGTGATAACAGATTTGACAACACGGCATTTTTAGCAAGCATCATCTCCTATATGATAGCAGGGGTAAGCACTTCCATTTTAGCGTACTCCATCTTTGAGAGTTTTGGGGATTATTTTAACGATATACTCCAAGAACTTAAAGGTAAAACAAAAGCAACACAGATAGTGCTGTGTGGTAGCCACTTTGCCAACCAGTCACTCTTTTCAAGAATGCAAAGAAACCTTAAAATGACTCCGCCGTATATGAATAAAAACTACCCTATCGGTAAAGAAAACTGTGTTGTGGGTGGGGTTTATGTTTAAGTAATATAATGTATTTTTATTATAGTTGGGTATATTCTCTCGATAAACTAATATCAACTATGACATAATTGTATCTACAAAAAGATACAAGGATATACAATGAAAAAAGCTATCAATATTAGGCTTGATGAAGATTTGTTATATGATTTAGATAATTATGCAAAAGAATTAGATAGAACAAGAACTTATATTATTGAAAAAGCAGTTTCTACTTATTTTAATACACTAGATGAAATGATTTCAGATAAAAGAATAGATGAAGTTAAAAAAGGTAATGTAGAACTATATACTCTTGAAGATGTAGCAAAACAACTTGGATTAAAATAGATGTATAAAGTTCTCAACTTTCGCACTGCCCAGTCCTTTTCAAGTGTT
>JAMOSN010000060.1 GCA_027068455.1 Sulfurimonas sp. | reverse complement strand
ATACGATAGATTACAATCCGACACTTATCGATTATATGGGGCATGGGCATATAGAGTTTATATTTCCGTATAAAAAACATTTGGCAAAACTTTTACTTCGCAGTAATTTTGATGGAGCCAATGCTGTAGAGTTTGCTTATTCCTATCCACTCTCCAAAGACCTCTTTTTCTATTTAAAAACGTTTAACGGTTATGGAGAATCTTTAATCGATTTTGATAACAGGATTGACAAAGTTGGTTTTGGATTTAGCATATCAAGATAAAAATCTATGATATAATAGAGATATGAAACCAACCAAAAAAGAGATTATAGAGTTTTTACAAACTATTAAAATAAGATTTCAAGCAAACGGTATAGAAGAGATTGCTCTCTTTGGAAGTTATGCTCGTGGTGAAGAGAGTGTTTATAGTGATATTGATATTGCCATTAGAAAAGATAGCGTATTTTTACAAAATAATAATGCCTATGACTATTTTAACAGAGTCGCTCTTTTAAAAGAACTTTTGGGTAAAAAGTTTCATCGAAATATTGATATTTTTGATTTAGACAGTGATTCTACCATGAAACAAACCATCAGCAAAGATTTGATATATGTTTAGTACAAAAGCGTTGCAAAGAGTGCAAACTATCGAAAAAAAGATTCATTTTATTCGTGCTATTGTAAAAGAATATGGTTCTGTTATAGATGCTCTTGAAGATGAACAAAATGGACGGGCATCAATTTTAATGCACCTTATCTCTATAGCAGAACAGTTTGATAAACTTTTGCATAATGGCGAGTTGGAGATACTGGCTTACTTTGATAAACAGGATATTAAAGGGAGTTATGAGTTACGCAATTTTATAGCTCATGATTATGAGGGTGTTGACCTCTACATTGTTGAAGATGTTATCAATGAAAGACTCGATGTTATACAACAGGCAATTAACACAATAATGGAACAAAAAAATGATTGAAGAAGTTTACGGCATAAAATATACAAAACCTCAAGTGGTGCTTTTGCAAGATACAGGTATAGGTGTAGCAGAAACGGCGGCTCGTACATGTTATGACAGTTTTAGCAATTCTGAAAATGAAGTGATTCAAAATCTTGAAAAGTCATTGCCGAGTGAAGAAGCGTGTGAAATTCTCAATGATATAGAGGATTCTGCTCTTTTGGATGATTTGGCATGGACCTATTTTCACCACTCTATTTTAGAACACGCAAATCTGAGTTACTTGGTGCGAGGTACAAGTCGTGGTGTGCTTCAAGAACACGCAAGACATCGTATTCAAGCTATTTCAGTAAGAAGTACACGTTATACGATGAGTGGGCTTATCAATGCTTTTGTTGCATCTAAACATGGTGGAGGAGAGCTTTTCTTTGTAGAAAAAGTGTTAGAGTATGATATGTTTGTGACTGCTGATGAGGATTATAATCGTTTAGAGATTGCTGCGATGTATGCCAAACTTGATTACCAGTTTCAAAAAGTGGAAGATTTTTATGCTTTGGCAGTAGCAAAAAGCTCCCTGCCACTTCTTGAAGAGTTAAATGGTAAACCCCAAGAGATGTATGATGCACTTCAATCTGGAAAGAAAAAACGTAATGTTGGGGATGCTTTTAAGCATATTATCACCGATAATGTCAAAGTCGATATGGTAGTAACGTTTAACCTAAGAAGTTTGAAAAACTATTTTGCACTTCGTGACAGCGGTGCGGCTTATTTTCAGATTCGATGGCTTGCACAGGAGATGAAAAAAGTAACACCAAAAAAATATCTTGATTTGATAGTAAAAAATAAGTAGGAAACAATGTATAAAATTTTAATAATGGTAGCTGGAGTGGTCTTTATAAGTGGATGTTCATACTTTCGAGTGAGTGCACCGATATGTGACCAAATCAACCCTCAAGCTGGTGAAATACCACAAGAGTGTCGTAACTACAGCGAAGAAGAGGCTCAAAAAGCATTTGATAAAGTAAAAGATGAAAATGTAATCACAGATAAAGATATTATAGAGTTTCATAAAGAGGAAAAATAGTATAATTCCATTCTTCTTATGAAAAAAGATGAAAAAACAACAAAGGAAAAAGTATGGCAAGAAGTGAAGTATGTGAACTGTGTGGCAGTAGCGAAGATGTAAGTGTTTTGGAATTACCTGTAAGTGATGGTAGTGAAGATCAAAGCATTTATGTATGTGCTAACTGTAAGTCACAGATAGAAAGTGGTGAACTTGATGAAACCCATTTTAATTGTTTAAACGATACAATGTGGGCAGAGACTCCAGCGGTAAAAGTTATGGCTTATATTTTATGGCACAAACTTGGTCGTCAGGATATGGTTGAGATGATGTACCTAGAAGAGGATGAGCTTAAACTTGCTCAGCAGGCAATAGATGCAGAGGAAAATAAACTTGTATACAAAGATGCTAACGGTGTTGAGCTTCACGCAGGTGATTCTATAGTAATCTTAAAAGACCTAGAGGTAAAAGGTGCAGGATTTACTGCAAAACGTGGAACAACTGTAACACGTATTGCTTTGGCACCAAATGATCCAACTCATGTTGAGGGTCGTGTCAATGGTACAAAGATCTTTATCAAAACAGAGTTTGTAAAAAAAGCATAATGATGCAACCCCATGAGCGTTTTTATACCATAGAGAAAGACTTTCGTAACCCTTACGCTCGTGATAGAGATAGAATCATCCACTCAGGAAGTTTTAGAAAACTTGAGTATAAAACACAGGTTTTTTTAAACCATGAGGGTGATTTTTTCCGTACTCGTCTTACCCACTCCATCGAGGTTTCTCAAATTGCACGTTCTATTACAAGCCAACTTGGATTGGAAGAATCTTTAGCAGAAGCAATTGCTTTGGCACATGATTTGGGTCATACACCTTTTGGTCATGTGGGTGGTGATACTTTGGATGAGTGTTTAAAGGCTGATGGATTTAGCAACGGTTTTGAGCATAACTTTCAATCATTTCGTGTCGTCTCCAAACTTGAAAAACGTTACAAAGCGTTTGATGGACTTAACCTCACTTTTGCAACTTTAGAGGGGATACTCAAACACTCCTATCCCTATAAAAAACCATTTTTACCTCAAGAGATAGATGAACTTTTTGATCTTCAAAAACATCCTTCCTATGAAGCTATGATTGTGGATCGTGCCGATGAGATAGCATATATGAGTCATGATATAGATGATGGTGTGCACTCTGGACTTATCAGTTTTAAAGATTTGCAAGAGAGTGAACTAGCAAGACTTATCTTACAAAAAGTAGCAGATGAGGGGGTTGATGAGGGGGAAAAGGAGATGTTTCGTTACCGTTTTAGCTCCCACCTTATCAACCATCTTGTGTACTCTTTACTTGAGCACTCTCAGTTGCGTGTTATACAAAAAGATCCTACACCAATAGGGTTTGATGCTGATTTGGAAACACAAATAAAAAAGCTTAAAAAAATGTTGTTTCAAAAGCTCTATCAACATAAAACCATTGTGAGAAAAATGTATGCGGGTTCGCAGGCGATAAAAGGGATATATAAAGGTTTAATGGAAGAGGAGCGGATGTTACCTCCATTTTACTACAAACAACTCCAAACACGCAACAAACACAGAGTTATTGCTGATTATATAGCGAGTATGAGTGACAGATATGCTTTGGAGTTTTATAATGAGATGTATGGCAAGCTCTAAAAGGGTATTAATATCATTATTAGTTGCGTGTTGCGTGTTTGTATTATCATTAGATGCTGCCAACACGCAAGAGGAGACTAGTACTCAGCAAGATACAAAGCTAAATATGGTTCATCTTAAAGATACTTCAGGTTTGAGTGAAGATGAGGTACGCCAAATCGCAAAGAGCATCGATAAAAAAAATGAAAATAAGAATCTAGCACATCAATCTCCCCGTTGGGAAAATCTCTCCCCGACACCTATTAACTATGACTGGGTTCAAACAAAATCTGCAGAGTGGTTCAAGGGTGAAATTATCGCTATGTATGATGGTAAATTGGAGTTTGACAGTGACGAGATAGGCTTGTACACTTTTGATTTTGATGATGTGATTACAATTAAGAGCCACCATATTTTAAGTGTTAATATAGAAAATCTAGCAGCAATTTCTGGCATAGTGCGTTTATCAAATGGTATTATTACTGTTATTCAGGGTGATACTAAGTATGAATTTAAAAAAGAGGAAGTTATCTCATTTGCTCAAGCTGGAGAGCTTGAGAGAAATTTTTGGTCAGGGAAAATGAGTCTTAGTCTTGATTTTAGACACGGTAATACAAACCAAAAAGATTATGCTACGCAAGCAAATTTAAAACGAAGAACAGCATCTTCACTATTATCTTTTGAGTATTTGGGTCGTATCTCATCTAAAGATGGCGAAGAGATAGCCAATGACCATCGTTTCAATCAAAAGTATGATCGCTATATTACCCGCTATTTTTTCTGGACACCTGTGTTTGGGGAATATTATACAGATAGATATAAAAATATACAAAATCAAGTTACGCTAGGGCTTGGTATTGGTTATACTATTGTCAATACAAAAGAAGTAGAGTGGAGTCTCTCGGGAGGTCCAGCAGTGATTTATACCCGTTACGCAACGGTTGAAGCAGGAGAGCAGATTTCGGGTTACTCACCAGCACTCGAAATAAGTACAAGTTATGAAAAAGAGCTCTCAGCTATTACTGATTTTACTTTCAATGGAAAATGGACCCTTAGCAATAAAGATGCAGGGGGCTATAAACACCATATGATTTTTATGTTTGAAAATGAACTTCTGTCATGGCTTGACCTTGATCTAAGTGCAGTCTGGGATTATGTTAATAAGCCTCAAGTGAACTCTGATGGTATTGTTCCACAAAGAAGTGATTATCAACTCTTAATAGGTTTTGGAGTTGAGTTTTAAAAACTATCTTAAATATGTGAAACTTCTTTAATTAATGCAGTTGTTGAGTGCTCAATAATTTTGATTTTCTCTTTCATATCATAAATGGCCTCTTGAGTGACACCCATTTTTTCTAATTGTTCTTCTGTCAACTCTTTTGATTTATATGCTTCTGTTTTAATAATCTTGGAGTTTTCTGTATCAGAAATACTTTTTTCATAAGTAGTTTTTACTTCAGTATTTGCATACAGAAGACTCTCTTGAAGTCCTTTAGAAACCTCTACAAGCTTGAGTGCTGCTTGTGCATTTGTCTCTACACTTTCACTAGCATCAGAAATACTTTGTACAATTCCACTTACACTGGCATTAATTTCACTAAGAGATTTTTGTGTATTTTCTGCGAGTTTTCTTACTTCATCGGCCACAACAGCAAATCCTCTTCCATGTTCTCCAGCACGAGCAGCTTCAATAGCAGCATTGAGAGATAGAAGATTAGTTTTATCAGAAATATCGGCAATAATATTTAAAATTTCTTTGATATTTTCTGCATTTGAGGTAAGAGATTGAAGGTTGTCTTGCAGTGTTAATTCACCTTCATGAGTGTGCACGATTTGATTTTCAAGACTTGTCATCTGAGAAACTGATTCATCTATCTTATTTGCAACTTGATTAAGACTTTCTAAAACATCGTTTGAAAACTCGAGATTTTTATCAGATTCTTCACCGATAAGAGAGAGGTTTTTAAAGAGTTCTTGGCTTGTTTCTTGAGAAGTTTGAAAATCTTTTTCTAGCTGTTGGAATGCATTTTGTAGATTGTGAAGCTCCGTATCTAGATGTTGAGAAGTTTTTGCTAACATTTTAGCTTCATTTACTTTAGCGGTAAATCGATTGATAAGAGTAATCATTTGTTGATATTCTTGAGAATAATGGAGCTCAAGGTTGATAGTATCTCCTGCTTTGAAATGTGAGAGTGTATCAATAATTTTTTTTGCAACATCAACACCATTTTTCTTTTCATCATAATCATGTATGAAGATAACGATAGCGATAACAATTTGTATAGCCTGTGAAATAATATTGTTTGTAAAAACAAAAGCATTTATAAAAAGTAAAAAAATCCCAACCCAATGAACAAGACGCATACGGAGAAAAAGAGAACGCATAATAAACCCCTCAAAAGTTATTTGAATCCATTATATCATTTTTTATAAAAGAGGAAAATAAGTTTTAAGTGTGGAGTTTAACAAAGAGAGGGAGCTACCCACAGAGTAATAATCTTACTTGATTGAAATTATAGCATATAAAACTAATATAAATCAATAGAGTTGTAGAGTGCTTTGTAAGAATATAGACATCTGCTGTTAGAAATAAGTTAGAAATGGATAGAAAAAAGAAAGCTTAAAGCAGTTGCTAAAGCCCTATGTTTAGGAGTATATAAGCCCGAAGGCTTATATTACAGGCGTGATTCGTAACGTCTCATCATATAAAGACGTTTAAGCATTTTTTTACGAGATGCAATTTTGAATTTTTTACGCTTTTCAGTTTCTGTTTCGTGGAAACGGCGAGCACGAGCTTCTGTAACGATTAAGTTACGATCCACTTGCTTCTTGAAACGTCTATAAGCTGCATCAAAGTTGTCATCTTGGCGTAGTACAATACCTGGCATATCACATCACCCACTTTCTGTTAAAATTTGAAATAGAAGTATATCCTAAAATATAAAAAAATACAATCTTTTTCTGTTTTCTCGCTATTTTGTTGTAGAATATTGTAGAATGTTGTAAAAGGAGAGATAATAATGAAAAATGTATTAAAAGTTTTTATACTTGTTTTAATATTTGGAGGTGCTCTGTATGCAAAAGCACCCTATGTGGCTTCAAAAAGTGAGATTGCACAGGTAGTTCAAGAGGCATATAAGAAATATAAAGATGACAATGGAGGTAAAAATGCTGATTATATCAAGGCACTTGCCGAGGTTGACCCCAAACTCTTTGCTATAGCTGTTGTCGATAAAAATGGTAATGTTTATGAAGCAGGAGATGTCAAAAAAGAGGTCTCTATCCAGTCAATCTCAAAAGTTTTTACACTTGCCCTTGTTATGAGTGAAAAAGGTGATGAATTTGTCAAAGAGAAGATAGGTGTTAATGCTACAGGACTTCCTTTTAACTCTATCATTGCGATTGAACAGCATAATGGAAGTGCGTCAAATCCTTTTGTAAATGCAGGAGCAATCGAGACAACTTCATGGGTAGAAGCGAAAAATTCTCAAGAGCGCTGGAGCAAGATAGCAGCAAATATGAGTACATTTGCCGCAAGAGATTTAAAAGTAAATGAAGAGGTGTATAAATCAGAACTTTCAGACAACAAGCGTAATCAAGCAATTGCAAAACTGCTTGAGGCTTATGGTCGTATGGGTTCAGATCCACTAGAAGCTACAACAGTTTATACAAAGCAGTGTTCCATGAGCGTCTCGGCACATGATTTGGCAGTGATGAGTGCAACAATAGCAAATCACGGTATCAACCCTGTGACAAAAACTCAAGTTATTCCTGCAAAATATACACCAAAAATTATGGCAGTGATGGCGACAGCGGGTCTTTATGATAATGCGGGAGGATGGCTCTATACAACTGGACTTCCTGCAAAAAGCGGTGTTGGTGGTGGTATTATTGCCATTGTTCCAGGAGAGTATGGTATCGCTGTAGTATCACCTCCACTTGATGTATATGGTAACAGTGTGCGTGCACAAAAAGCGATTGCTTACATTGTAGAGAAGTTGGGCTTAAATCCGTATGCTAAATAAGTATCAAAGCATAGGTGGTGTTTGTTTACTTCTTGCTTCTGGGCTTTTTGCTCAAGATGAGTGGCAGATAAGCGGTGATGTACGTGCAGGTTGGGTTGCGTACGATTATGGTAACAAACCGCTCTCTATTGATGCAAATGGAGATATTATCAGCCAAAATCCACAAAACTCTCAGGGGCATATTGACTCTCGAGGATTTTACCTTCTTCCAAAAATATCACTGACGTCACCGACATACAGGAGTGTTTCTGCCAAAGCGACAGTAGTTGGTGCAACAGACTTTGGAATGAATGATGAAAAGTATGAGAAGCGTACTTTTGTTTTTGATCCAAATGAACGAAAATCATTTCTACTGCTGCAAGAGGCATATATCAAGTATGAGACAAAAGAGCACAAGCTTCTTATAGGGCGAGAAGAACTTTCAACACCGATGATAGATAGAGATGATTGGTATATGTTGGCTGATACATTTGAACTTGCCTACTATAAAAACAACTCTTTTTCTGACACGACACTCTACGGAGGCTATTTTTCTAAAATGGCAGGTGTTTGGGACAGCGGTGCAAACGGTACAGAGTTTCACTCAATGAGTGATGCCTCTTTTGTTGCCGTGGAGGATAAGCAAAGAGCAAATGGCAGCGGTATCTACTTCGCAGCCTTAGAGTACAATGATGCAAAACATCATGCTTTGCAGATTTGGAACTACTATGCAGTAGATCTTTATAACACACTTTTTATGCAGTATGACTATACAAACCAATACAATTTGTTAAGTTATGACTTTGGTTTACAGTTTATGGATTTTGCAGGTGTCGGCGAGCTTGGCAAGCATGATACGACCACCATTAACTACCGACTTTACAGTGCCCGTTTTAACGGTAATTTTGACAATGGTGTTGATTTTGCAACAGGTGTGGCGAAGTACAGTGATGGAGCAGGTCAAGCTGCAACACTTGGTGCTTTTGGAGGGTATCCTTACTTTGCAAATGGTATGATATTTCACTTTTTTGAAGCAGGAAGTCTGCGTAATGCAGCATCATACAAAGCACAAGTGGGTTACAGTTTTAATCTTATGGGGCAAAAGGTGTGGGGTGGATATCGTTTTACTTATTTTGACCTAGATTCAAGTTACTCTTTTACAGCTCAAAATGAATCACAAAGCAAGATGCTTTTAAATGGTCTGCAGCTTAAGTTTGGTGAAGAAAAGGGTGCTTATTTTACAGGCACCTATGAGCATGTCCGTCTTGATGGTGAGCCAAATACCTATGCTCTACGACTTATTGGCGGGTATCGTTTTTAGGACTTTTTTTGTTACAGTCATCTGCATTACCAAAGATGCAGTGGCGATTTTTAATGAGTCTGTAGATAAAGAAGCTAAAAGGTATGAGTGCAAAACCAAAGCTCATATAGGCCTGCGTGAGCAGTCCGTTTACAAAGAAGTTGTATCCCGCTGCCAGTATGGCGATTGTTATGAGCAGACACATACTAAACTAGTCTTATTGTGTCATCATCAATAGCGATAATGTTGTCATTTTGCAGACTCTTTAAAATTCTCTTAATATTCTCTTTTTCTGCCTCAAGGTTCTTTTGCAAAAATTTAATCGCTTCT
>JAMOSN010000059.1 GCA_027068455.1 Sulfurimonas sp. | reverse complement strand
AAAAATCAATAGGTTTTTGGATAATGCTTTCTTTGGTGTGGAGATTTTGGATTCTTTGGTAGGACTCTTTGATGCGCTCTTTGGAGATGATTCCTTTTTCCACCTGCTTATAAATAGTATCAATGATAGTTGTTATATCTGTTGATGAGAGTTGGTTGCCAAAAAGAAGAAGATCAACCCCTGCATTGATAGCTAAAGTGAGTGCTTCTTTGAGTGAGTAGTGTGCACTGATAGCTTCCATCTGCATATCATCACTGATTATGACACCATTAAATCCCATCTTCTCTCTTAGGAGCTGCGTGTTGATGGCGTAAGAGAGTGTTGCAGGGTAGGAGGGGTCAAGTTTTGCGTTAAAGACATGGGCTGTCATAATCATATCAAGTTTATGGTTGTTGATAAGGATTGTGTAGGGTTGTAACTCCTTGGGTGTCCATGTGTTTGTAATATCAACAAAACCTTTGTGGGAATCAGCAAGTGAAGAGCCATGCCCTGGAAAATGTTTGGCAGAGGAGAGGATGTGATGGTTGGTTTGTGCATCTATCATCAAAGAAGCATAAAAAGCCACCTCTATAGGGTCACTGGAGTAGCACCGTTTAAGCTTGACAATAACATTGTTTTTTGGGTTTGCACACAGATCAACTACAGGTGCGAAGTTAAGGTTTATCCCCTCTTGCTCAAGCTCTTTGGCTTGCGTGTTATAGATATCCAAAGTCTCTTTGGGTGTTTTTTTTGCAATATCTGTTGCACTTGGTGCTGGGTGAAAACCGTATTGTTTTTTCATACGAGCTACTTTACCACCCTCTTGATCAAGTGCTATAAAGATATGGTGGTTTGTCTGTTGTTGCAGTTGCGTTGTAAGGCGTTTGAGTTGTTGGGGGTTGGCTATATTTTTGGTTTTGTTTCTGTCGCTGTAAAACTTGTCAAAGAGGATAACTCCTGCTATATTATAGGTATTGAGTGATTGTAAAAAGGTATCGTTGTTATCGAGTGTAGTTTTGTCAAAACCGACAAGAAGCATACCCCCTATCATCTTTTTGAGTTGCGTGTTGTTCTCAGTAGCATTAGCGAATGTAAAAAGTAATATACAGAGTAAAAATATGTTTTTCATTCTCTCCCTTTAGTTGAAGAAAGTATAGCATCAATATTTTGAAACAGAAGTGATTTGACCATATCTTTTGTGAGAGTATGGGGTTGATAATGGTCACTGACCACTTTTAAAACAGCGTAATTTTGTATAGCTGGATTATGAATAACAGCGTTATAAAAACCGTAACTCTCCATATCAACAGCCTCATATTTGTTGCGTGTTGCACAAGGTTCATCAAGGCAGGTGAGGGTGATACCATCCTCTAAAAGTTTATAAGAGTGGTTGTGGTAATGAAGTGTGCCAACACGCAAGAGTGAACCTATGGGATGGCTTGAATGTGCACCACATACACCAACGTTGTAAAAGGTATCATCTTTGTCAATGTCAAAATGGTTGCAGAGCATTTGTGTTGCCATTGTAGCGTTTGTAACACCAACACCACTGACAATAAGGCGAAATTGTTCATTGGAAAAAAATGTAAATTGTGAAAGTTTTGATTTTTTGAGTTTAAAAGCATCGACAAAAGCCTGTGCTTCGCTTTTTAAAGCAAGGACAATGTAGGTCATAAAAAGTCTTTTTCTTTGAAGGTGCCCCTCTCCAGATGGCTGCGGCACATGAGTGGTTGAGGTGTGCTGCTGTATTCCTACCCTGACACATTATCTCAACTACCCATTGCACAGGTCTAAAGAGAAGCGACGAAATTATACCAAACTTAGCTTAATCATTTCTATATTTTGAGATACCACAGGGTTGATTTGCTTTTGGAGGGTGTGCTTTGAGGTACTCAAGGTCTTCTAAAGTTTGTGTAAGCACTTTTTTTTGCTGTAAAATTGGAAGCATCAGATTATCCTTTTCATTTAAAGGAATCCCCCAGTCTAGGAGGATTTTTTGTACTTCATCATCAAGATCTTTTAAGGCGTTTTGTATATGTTTTATAGAATTATCAATCATCATAAACAAAGTATAGCAAAATTTTAGAAATATTTGGATATAATGCGACTTCCCAAATTTTACGAAAAAGGATTATCGATGCCAAAAATGAAATCGGTAAAAGGCGCTGTAAAGCGTTTTAAAGTTAAGAAAAATGGTCAAATCAAACGTGGAACAGCGTTTAGAAGCCACATCCTAACAAAACAAGATGCAAAAACTCGTCGTAAGCAACACGCTCCAAAAGTGGTTGCAAAGTCTGATGCTAAAAACATCAAGGAAATGATCGTTAGCTAACGCCAAACGGTTTGAATCTCCAACTTACATAAAGAAGTTGGGCAAGTCCACCAAAGCAGTGGCACCTTGACTACCAAGTAAGAGTAGCTGGGTAAAGAAAACAAAAGGAAAAAAATGCCAAGAGTTAAAACAGGTGTTGTTCGTAGAAGAAGACACAAAAAGATATTAAAATTAGCAAAAGGTTTTTATAGCGGTCGTCGTAAACACTTTAGAAAAGCTAAAGAGCAAATTGAACGCTCATTAATGTACGCATTCCGTGACAGAAAGCAGAAAAAACGTGAATTCCGTAAATTATGGATTATCCGTATCAATGCTGCTGCTCGTCTTAACGGTATGAACTATTCAACTTTTATGAACGGTTTAAACAAAGCTGGTATCGAACTTGATCGTAAAATTCTTGCTGATATGGCAATGAACGATGCTGCTGCATTTACAGCGGTAGTTGAAGCTTCTAAAGCTGCATTAGCAAAATAATCATACAACCCTTTTTGGGTTGAATGATTTTCTACATAACAAGTTTAAATTATTTTATAGAAACTACACAATTCCTTCCAGATTTTTTAGCACTATAAAGCATATTATCGCATCTTTTTACAATAGTTTGTGGTGTATCACCGACTCTATATTGTGTAACTCCAAAACTGCAAGTAAGCTTTTTTATATACTTAAATGTGTAATTTTGCACACATAGACGTAACTTTTCTGCAAACATTTCACTTTGATATATATCTGTATGAGTAATTATCATAAACTCTTCACCACCCCAGCGTGCAAAGATATCTATATCACGAATCTCTAAAGCAATCAGTTGCGTTAACTCTTGTAAAACACTATCACCTACATCATGTCCATAAGTGTCGTTTATGGTTTTAAAGTGATCTATATCAAACATAATGAGCGAAAAAGAGGTGTCATATCTTTGTGCTTTTTTTAGTTCTAATGATAGAAAATATTCAAATCGTTCTCTGTTATGTATATGTGTCAGTGAATCATAATAAGCTCGTTTTTCAAGCTGTTCTTTTACTTTTTGATCTTCTGTGATATCATGAAATATGATAAAATATTTATCATAAGTTTTAAGCTTTTCTAATGCAACAGAAAAGATCTTTTCTTGTGAATTGAGATCAAGCATCTTTACTTTATGTTGTATAGAGGGCTGATTTTGTATGTAATTGATCCAGATTAAATTATCATGCTCTTTTTTTAAAAACCCTTCTTCTTCAAGAAACATATCACAGACACAAGGATGTTCTTTTTTGAACTCTTTAAGAGTGTTATAACCAAAAAACTTCAAAAATGCTGTGTTTGCATCAGTTAGATTTTTACCATCACTGACAACGATAAGATCGTGTTGAAGATTGATTAGTTCTTTGGTATATTTTTTGTTTTGTATCTCTTTATAGATATAAAATAATATAAGTAAACTTATAACGGTGAAAAAAAAGATATTGATAAAAAATGTATTTTTATATTCTTCCAAAGCAGAATCGTTAAGATGGATCAGAGTATAGGCAAATACTTTTCCTGCTATATCTTTTAGTGGAAGAACAATGAGAGTGTGCGAATGCATATTCCATGTATAGTTTAAAATACTTATTTCTGAGCTATTTAAAGCTTGCTGAAACTCTTTATTTTGTTGTATAGATGTCAATCTTGTAGGATTTAACTTTTTTAGACTGAAGTGTTTTTTAATATAGTAGCTTTGATTGGCAAGATTGATTTCTTTATAGTTTTTGTTGAGAAACTCTTTTTTTATAACTTTTTTCAAGGAACTATCTTTGAAAAATAGTTGATAGTCATCTCCATAAAAATCATTCATTTTATCTATGATAGCCCTAGAATCAACGCTATATTCATAGCTACCTACAAACTCTCCATCATAAAACAATGGGTACTGAAAACGGTATGATTCTTGAAAAACTCCTACTTCAAAACCATGCTCATAGCGATAGGTTTTTATGATGTTTTGTAAAGAAACTCTTTTATTTATGATTTTATCTTCATTGTGAAGTGGTTCATGAAACCGAAGTAAAGAAACCCCCTCTTTATCAAAGATATGCATACCGTTAAGGGCATTGAGTTTTTGATAATTGAAAAAAGAGATATATCTTTTAAGCAGCTCCTCTCGGATAATATTTCGTTTCTCTATTGAGGCATTATTTGCCGATGCTACAAGTTGGGCTATTGTATCAGACTGTGTTGCATAAGCATTGTCATATATCATCTCATAGATGTTTATGGTACTTTTTAGGGTATTGTTTACAACAGTTGTTGTATGTTCTTTATACGCTTTTAGCTTTTCTTGATACGCATTATAAAAATACCCAGAGAATAAAATCTCAAGTATGATAAAAATTAATATATAGTAATGCATCTATATCCTCGAGAAACTGTATATTTAACTTTACCCTGATTTACTTGATTTTAACATTAAATATTTTATCATTATTTTATGAAAAAAATAATTCTTATGATTAGTATCTTTTTTACCAGTTTGATTGCGGATGAGGACACACTTATTTTTGGTGCTATTGCAACGATAGAACCTCATTTGATGGAAAAAAAACTGACTCCATTGATGCATAAAATAGAAAAAGCAACGGGGAAAAAAGTTGTTTTTCAAACTGGTTATGACTATGATGATACTATAAATAAGTTTGCAAATGCTACATTTGATATAGGGTATATTGGACCTATTCCATATATTAAAGCAGTGTTGAAAAATCCAAAAGGGCTAAGAATCCTTGCAGGGATAAAGAATTCTCAAAAAAAACCTTTTAGAAGTGTGATAATTTCCAAGAAAGATTCCCGTTTTAAAACGCTTCAAGATTTAAAAGATAGCCGTTTTGCTTTTGGTTCACCAAACTCAACCCTTTCTTATTATGTACCAAAATATATGCTTTATAAAGCAGATATGCTGAATCAACTTCGCACATACCATTTCTTGGGACGGCATGATAAAGTAGCACAGTATGTTATTATGGGTAAGTATGATGCGGGAGCACTCAAACAGTCTGTCGCAACTAAGTATGCTAAATATATTCAAGTTATTGCAACAAGTAAGGCATATCCAGGATTTATGATAGTAGCAAACAGTTCGATGGATAAAGAGCTTGTAGAAAAGATTCGAGCAGTTTTGTTTAATCCTAAAAATGCAACTATTTTAAAATCAGTTAAAAAAAGTGCCATTGGATTTGAGAAAAGAAAAGATAGTGACTATAATGAACTTCGAAAGATTATGAAAGTAATAGAATCATTGGAATAAAACGAAAGTCAGGAAATTAGCAATCAATCGTATCAATACACTCTCTTCTTAAGAAGAAAATCTCCTAATAATATCATCACAAGATAAGGGTTTAGAAAAAAGATAACCCTGTCCAATGTCACATGATACATCTCTTAAAAATTCCTCCTGCTCTTTTGTCTCAATGCCTTCAGCGACAGTCTCGTACCCAAGTGTCTTTGAAAGCGCAATAATAGCTTCTATAATGATATTATCAGAGCTGTTTTCTTTAATATCATCTACAAACGATTTGTCTATTTTTATGGTATTTGCTGGAAGATTTTTAAGATAGGATATCGAGGAATATCCTGTCCCAAAATCATCTATAGAGATTTTAAAACCATAGTCTCTAAAGTTTTGTAAGAGATTTATATTAGAAAGAGTATGTTCCATGATAAAACGTTCGGTAATTTCTATCTCAATATTTTCAGGTGATAAGTCGTGGCGTTTTGCAATAGAGATAAAAGTCTCTAAGAGGTTCGGTTCTTTAAACTGGATGCTTGAGACATTTATGGCTATTGTTTGCAGATTGACACCATCTGTTTTCATTCTCTTAAAGGCTTTACAAGACTCTTCAAATATAAAATATCCAAGAGTGATAATCGTTCCATTTTCCTCTGCAACTGGGATAAATTGATCTGGTGGCACAAATCCGAGTTCATCACTTTCCCATCTCACAAGAGCTTCTACTGAGATAATTTTTTTCTCTTTAAGGGTGTATTGTGGTTGAAATACCATATAGATTTCATTGTTTTCAAGAGCATTATGTAAAGCTATATCGATTTGCATCTTGTTTTGAATCTCTTTTGAGAGTTCTTTAGTATAGAATCTAAAGTTATTTTTGCCCATATCTTTTGCTAAATACATTGCACTGTCAGCATGTTTGATAAGTGTATTTGCATCTTCTCCATTCTCAGGAAAAAGAGCGATACCGATACTTGCTGTAGTGATTAAATGGTGTGATTGTATATACATAGGCTCTTTTAAAGTATTTATAACATTTGTCATTACTATTGCTGCTTCACTTGCTGAAGAGAGGTTTTCAAGAATAACAACAAATTCATCACCACCCCAACGGGAGATAAAATCACTCTCTCTTAATGATTTTTTAAGACGCTGAGCAACTATGATGAGTACTTCATCTCCAATGTCATGACCAAGTGTATCATTGATAATTTTAAATCTGTCAAGATCGATAAAGCATACAGCTAAAATAGATTCGTTTCTTTGTGCAACAAGCAGTGCATGGGAGAGGTACTCTTCAAAGTTGATACGGTTATAAAGTCCAGTTAACGGGTCATGATATGCAAGATATTCTGCTTTTTCTTGAGAGTTTTCAAGCTCACGCAGGTCTGTTTGGATGGCAGTATAGTTAACAGTTTTGCCATATTGATCATTGATTTTTTTGATGGTTGACCAAACAGGAATAATTTCTCCAGCTTTTGTTCTGTTAAAGATTTTTCCACGCCATAAACCATCATGAATAAGGTGATTCCACATCTCTATATAAAAGTGTTTGTCCTGATAACCAGAACTAAGGATATTTGGATTTTTGCCTTGAACTTCATCAAGTGTGTAACCATAGATATGTGTAAAAGCTGAATTTACAGAGATGATTTTACCATTTTCATCTGCAATAATAATGGCTTCTTCTGTATTTTCAAATACACTTGCTGCTTGAGCGAGTTTCATATTTTGTTCAACATATTTTGTAATATCGAGTTTGATAGCAAGGTAGTTGACAAGTTTTTTGTTAAGAAAAATAGGAACAATCGAAGCTTTTTCATAAAAGAGTGTTCCATCTTTGCGTTTGTTTATAAATTCCCCTTCCCATTTTTGACCATTGTCAAGTTTTTCATTAAGCTCTTTATAAAAAGCTTCACTTTGCTTGCCAGATTTTAAGATTTTTGGATTTTGCCCCATTACCTCTTGCTTTGTATAACCAGTTGCCTTTTCAAAAACATCATTGACAAAAGTGATGTTTCTCTCTGGATCGGTGATGACCACACTGTTGTCACTGTGCTCAACAGCATATCTAAATGCATATAGCTCTTTTTCATTTTTAAGAGAGTGCATATGTGTAATGATAAGTACAATTAAAATTATTACTGTAAAGATAAAAAAGAAAAATGCTATGATTTTTTGAGTTAATAAGTTTTTATTGTAGATATTATCTAGTATCTTATTGAGTTCTATGATGGAAGGATATAGTTTAGAATTATTTATATCTATAGAGACTTGTTTTAACATAGAGAGTGTATCTATCATTCTTAAAGATTGTTTGTAAAAGTTTTCTACAAAAAGATGGTTGTTTTTTTGTAGAAGAGGTTTGATATTTTGGAGTTTTTTTAAGATAAATGTTTTGTCGATATAATCACTGTCTATATAGCGTAGCATATAAAAAAGTGTTTCATTGATAAGGCTTTTTATTTCTGCTGATATTGTTTGAGTCTCTGAGATGGTAGTTTGCAGATCAAAGAGAAAGTGAGAGCCACTGATTAAAGAGGCATTGAGTGATTTGAAGTATTCGATATTCTCTTGTTTCTTGTTAAAATAGTTTTTAATATCTTTTAGTTTTTTGTCTATCTGTGCATTGTCTGGGTAGTTTAGGCGGAGATTTTTTTCCAATGCTAGAAGTGTTTGTTGAAAATTATTTACTGCATGGTTAATCTTATCATAGTTGCTAAATTTGTTAAGTGAGATTGAAAAGTTATTGAGCTCTTTATCCAAGAGTTCAAGCTTGATGATTTTTTCATGGTTTTGTGTATAGTTTTGAATATTTCTCTCAATATGAAAAAGGTAGCCAAAAAGTATTGTTAAAAAAACAAGAAAAAGGAACATTAAGATACTAAGGCGATCGATTTTTTTTCTATTTGTATTCATTATGGCTCAATATCTTTTGGTAATTCACCATTTAAAGAGTGTAAAAAAGCAACTATTTTAGCAACCTCCTGAGGCGTAATCTTGCGACCAAGCTGGTATTTTGCCATTATGTAAACTGCACGATCAAGATCAGATGTCCTTCCATCGTGAAAATAAGGGGCTGTTTTTGCTATATTTCGCAAACTTGGAACTTTAAAGTAGTGCTTGTCACGCTCTTTGTGTGTTAGGTTGTATTTGCCGAGATTACTACTGTTGCTATCTTCAAAGATACCAAACTTGTTATAAAGATTGCCTCCGATATTGATGCCGTGATGACAACTTATGCATCCTTTTGCTTTAAAAAGCTCATAACCCTCTTTTTGCTCTTGTGTTATCGCCTTTTTATCGCCCCTGAGGTAGCGATCAAATGGTGCATTTGGTGTGATAAGTGTTTTTTCATACTCTGCAATGGCATCTGTAATATTTTCTTTTGTGATACGATCTTTGTAAATAGCATCAAACTCTTTTTGATAAGAAGATTTTTGAAGTCTTGTGATGAGCTCTTTAAAAGTAAACCCCATCTCAACAGGATTTTCTACAGGTCCAGCAGCTTGATCTTGCAAGTCTGCTGCTCTTCCATCCCAAAACTGACGAAAGTTAAAAACTGCATTGTAAACTGTTGGGGCATTGATGTTGCCCTCTTGTCCATTGATACCAAAAGAGAAACGAAGATTATCATCACCACCCTCTTTGAGATTGTGGCACTTTGCACAACTGATTGTATTGTCACGTGAGAGCATAGTGTCAAAGAAAAGTTTTTTACCAAGTGCTGCTTTTTTTGCATCAACCTT
>JAMOSN010000058.1 GCA_027068455.1 Sulfurimonas sp. | reverse complement strand
ATAGTAGCCGCTTCCAGCCATAAAAACAGTACCAAAAACATTGAGAGCCATATTTGTCAGTGCAAGTGCAAAACTGCCACCCTCAAAAAGTAAAAAACTCTCAATAGCAAATGTAGAGTAGGTTGTTAGTGCTCCCAATATCCCTGTAGTTAAAAAAGATTTCAGATGAACAGGTAAAGAAACATACATAAAGTAGGCTACCAAGCATCCCATAATGAAACTACCGATAAGATTTACCCCTAATGTACCAAAAGGTAAATCGTGTGGTACTCTGTGGGAGATAAGACCATTGAGATATGCACGCGAGATAGCACCTATAAATCCACCACTACCTATTGCTAGGATTGTTTGCCAACTCATCATCATAAACCTTTTGCATAGTATCTCTTAAGTTATTGAGCCACTCTGGATCATCTTTATCTGCAATGAAGCTCTCTAAAAAAATCACTCGAATAGTTCCAGGAGAATAGTAAAAACGTTTTATATCGTAATATTTTGCAGTC
The DNA here is from genome assembly GCA_027068455.1 of Sulfurimonas sp. Classification (GTDB taxonomy): domain Bacteria; phylum Campylobacterota; class Campylobacteria; order Campylobacterales; family Sulfurimonadaceae; genus Sulfurimonas. The sequence continues at coordinate 8,810 of JAMOSN010000058.1, read as the reverse complement.
TCTATCAATACGACAGGCTGCACACGCAACTGATATTTGTCTGCTACAACTTTGGCACCACTTTTAAATGGAAGCATTCTTCCGCTACGAGAACGTGTTCCTTCTGGAAACATTGTAATGACTCGCCCTTTGTTGAGTCTGTCTTTGGCATTTTTAAGCAGACGTATCAAAGAGGTTTTACTTTTACGCTCTATTGGGATATCTTCTGGCATACTCATAGCAAGCCCAAAAAACGGAACATCAAAAAGTTCCTTTTTTGCTACCCATGCTAAATCTTTTTTAGATACTGTTTCCATAACACCAATGTCAAGATCACTTTGATGATTGATTAGAAACATCTGTGTAGCAGGGTCTTCTTCACCTTTTACGTCAGTAGAGAAAAAGATGGTAATGCGTACATACCATGCTGCAATTTTCCGTGCATAGGGGCGTGGTAAGATTGGATAGAGTGCCATCATAAGGATTAATGATATAAATATATTGAGTGTGGCAAAAAACCAGTTAATATGTGCAAGTATCTTCATTTTTTATCCATCCGATTTTTTCATTTTTTAGTTTTACTTTTGTAAACCCTTTGATACTTCCCTCTTTTGGCAAGGAAAACTGCGTTTGTGTAATCTCAAAAATGGTTCCGTTAGAGACTGGCAATAGATATATTTTAGCTCCTTGTTTTATACAAACCTCTTTTTGCGGTATGGCAAGATAAAGAATATAGCCAATAGGCAAAAGAATGAAAATGAGATAAATATATTTTTTACGCCACAAAATCAAAATAAGCCCAATAAGTGTTACCGCTGCTGCTATATAGATTTTGAGTCTATCGTGAGACTGATCTCTTGGTTTGAGATCACTTTGGGTTGTAACACTGTCATCATCAACAACTATAGGGATTGAGAGTGAAATAAATCTGTTTTTTACAAGATTAAAATAAGAAAAACGGAAGTTTTCTATCCTTTTGTCAATAACAACGAAATAGGTTATCTTAGCATCTTCATACGAATTTTGAACAGATTCTCTTCCCTGTTTGAATACATTTTGAAAGTGAAGTGCTTTGATGTCTGTATTGGAAGCTTGGGCAATGAAGATAACAATATTATGAAGATTGTCATAGGTTGTTGTTTTATATTCTAGAATTTCAAAATTGTTTGCAATGATATTAGCGAAGTTCTTTTTTGGATTGAGAGTAATAACATTGAGTTTTTTACCATAAATAGTTGAACTATTATACTTATCACTTGCAATAAGTGATGCTGTAACATCAGGAAGTTTTGCATAGCTGCTTGTTGTAAGAAAATGGAAAGTATCATAAAAATATTTCCCTTTTTTTTCTCTTTGTGGTGCTTCATTAAGTACCTTGATGCCAGGATGATTTTTAAAACTGTACACGATATCATCAAAATCACGAACAGTAGAGAGAGTTTTGAGCGTTACTGCAAAAACCTCCCCTTTGATTACTCTTTTAGGTATATTATCATAGTTGAAATAGATCACCTTATTTGCAAAGAGAGATACAGCAAATACAAGAGTAAAAAAAAGAAGTTTTAGCACGACTCTACAAATCCTTGAAGCATAGCTACACCATCATCACTACCAAGTACTGCTTCCATAGCACGTTCAGGGTGAGGCATTAAACCAAAAACATTTTTCTCTTTGTTACAAACACCGGCGATAGCACTTACACTACCATTTGGATTGGAAATCTCGCCATCAGCATCAGTATAACGAAGTAAAATCTGTCCGTTTGCTTCAAGCTCTGCAAGCCCAGCTTCATCAATATAGTAGTTACCATCGTGATGTGCAATTGGGATATTGACCACATCGCCATTATTTAATTTTTCTAAAAAGATATTATCATTGTTCTCAACACGCAAGTGGTGATGTTTAGAGATAAAATGAAGCCCTTCATTTCTTTTTAGTGCACCAGGAAGAAGTCTTGCTTCTGTAAGAACTTGAAATCCGTTACAAATACCTAAAACCTTTCCACCATCGTTTGCATACTTAGCAACTGCTTTCATAACAGGAGAAAATTTTGCAATAGCACCACTTCGGAGGTAGTCACCATAAGAAAAACCACCAGCTACTACCAAGAGATCTGTATCTTGAGGTAAACTCTCAGCTTTATGCCATACAATCTGTGTTTCACATCCAAGCTTTTCAAAAGCATACTGTGTATCAAACTCACAGTTTGTACCAGGAAATTGTAAAATACTTACTTTCATTATACTAGCTCTATCTCGTAATCTTCAATAACAGTATTTGCTAAAAGCTCTTCACACATTTTTGTAACATCAGCCATTGCTTTTTCTTTGTCATTTTCATCAAGTTGTAAGATAATCTGTTTTCCAACTCTTACATCTTTTACTCCATCAAAGTGGAGAGATTCAAGTGCATGATGTACAGCTTTACCTTGTGAATCTAAAACACCTGCTTTTAAAAATACGTTTACAATTGCTTTCATATAGCTTTTCCTTCTTTAGTTATTTAATATACGCTCTAAAACTTGCTCATAGGCAACTTTAAGTCCACCAAGACCTTGACGGAATCTGTCTTTATCCATCTTCTCACCACTCTCAATATCCCAAAAACGGCAGTTGTCTGGTGAGATCTCATCGATAAGAATGATGTTTCCATCTTTGTCTTTTCCAAACTCAAGTTTAAAGTCAACAAGATTAAGACCTTTTTCTGCAAAGTAAGGTTTTAATATATCATTTACCTGTCTTGCCATACGGCGTAGTTTGTCAAGTTCATCTTGGAAATCAACAAGACCTAAAATAAGTGCATGTTGGTCGTTGAGTTTAGGATCACCAAGTTCATCATTTTTATAATCAAACTCTACCAATGTAAAAGGGAGAACTTTTCCATCTTCGATACCAAGATTACGAGAGAGTGAACCAGTTGCTATATTTCTTACAATCACTTCGATTAAGATAACATCTGCTTTTTTATGAAGCATATGGTTATCATCTAACATCTTTACAAAGTGTGTCGGAATACCGTTTTCATCTAAAAGTTTAAACAATTCTGTACTGATTTTATTGTTAAGTGCACCTTTGCCAGCTTCACTTGATTTTTTTTCACCATTAAAGGCAGTAAGATCATCTTTAAACTCTGAAATAACTAAGTTTTCATCATCTGTTGACCAAATCTTTTTAGCCTTTCCTTCGTATAACAACTCTCTTTTTTCCATTGTAATTCTATCCTTTTATGATTGCTAAAGCTTTGATAATATCAACTGCTTCTTTGAGTTGGATATCTTTGTTTAACATTTCTGGCGTAATTATATCTTTTTTATCTTTTTTATCTTCTTTATTTTTATCTTTTTTTCCATCAACTTTTTCAAGCTCTTTTTCTAGGTGCTTTTTAAGGTCTGCTTCTTTAATCTCAAACTCATTTTTATGAGTTTTTACTTCCCCTGCAGCTACTTTAATGTCTGGATTAACTCCAACGGCTTGAATGGTTCTTCCGCTTGGAAGATAATAGCGTGCTATGGTGAGTTTGATGGCTTCGGTTTCAGTAATAGGCAGGACAACTTGGACACTCCCTTTTCCAAATGTTTTTTCTCCAATTAAAACAGCACGTTTGTGATCTTGGAGTGCGCCACTGACAATTTCACTTGCACTTGCACTTCCCCCGTTGACTAGAACAACAAGAGGTACCTTTGTAATGGTGTTTGAATTGTGTGCGCTGTATGATTTTTCATCAATTTTATTACGCCCTTTTTGAGAAACTATCGTTCCCTCATCAACAAAAAGATCAACTAAACCTACAGCTTGATCTAAAAGACCACCAGGGTTATTACGTAAATCTAAAATAATCCCTTTTGTTGTTGCTTTTCTTTTTAGAATCTCTTTTTTGACATCTCCAACTACCTTTTTATCAAAGCTAGCAACCCTTATGTATAAGGTATCATCATTGATAACTTTTGCGTGTACAGATTCTATGGTGATAACCCCACGAACAATATGAACCTTGATAGGTTTAAGTTCCCCTTTTCTGACAATCATAAGGTCAATTGGTGTACCCACTTTTCCACGCATTAAAGAGACTGCTTCATCGATGGTCATTCCCAACGTTGGTTTATCATCAATCTTTAAGATAATATCTCCTGCTTTAAGCCCTGCTTTGTCCGCTGGTGTTCCATCAATAGGCGCAATAACAGTTAAAGCACCATCTTTCATCCCTACCGTGATACCAAGACCGCCAAACTCACCGTCAGTTTGTACTTTCAGACGTTTAAAATCTTTTTGTGTCAAGTAGTTTGAGTGTGCATCAAGATTTTTCATCATCCCATCAAGTGCTTTGTCTATAAGCTCCTCAATAGTTACTTTGTCAACATCATACTGTTCAACAATACTTAAAACCTTGGTAAATTTTGCTAATGCTTCAAGTCTTGAAGTTTCTTTTTGCTTTGGTGTTTCTGTCTGAGCAAAAAGTGTTGAAGAGAACATTAAAGATGTACTGACTGCTACAGAGAGAAATCCCAATGTAATATATTTTTTTCTATTCATAAAATTAAGCCTACTTATATAAATGTAATTTTGAAATAATTATACCTTGAGTTATTAAATGAAATAGCTAAAAGAATAAAAATATTTTTTATTGTGATATAATAGCAAAGGAAGGAGTTTACTATGTTTGAATCACTGTTTGGATCAAAAAATAAAAAACTTGTCAAAGGATGGAGTAAAGAGCATGAAAAGATAGTTGTTTTGGCTCATAAGATTATCGCAGCATATTCGATTGAAGATATAGCCTCATTACGACAGCATCTCATCGACTTGCGTGTTATAGCTATCAATCATATTATGACTGAAGATATTGAATTTTATAAACTTTTAAAAGATGAAAGTCGATTGACTCCAGAAATTGAAAAAGGGATTCATGAATTTGTAACGAGTTTTGAAGAAACAAAATCTTTATTAAGATCTTTTTTGCGTACATACACGCAGGAAAATGCTCAATATGATGAGAAGTTTTTTAAAACATTTAATGCAATTGTGGATGCTCTTGGTAAAAGAATAGAGTTTGAAGAAAAAAACCTTTATTCACTTTTAGAACAAAAGTAATATCTCAAAAAAACTCCTTGTCAATATAATATTTAAATAACAAATTATGTTATTTATATATAATGTCATAAATATTTTATGTAGACAAGGATTGTAAAGATGAGCTCAATCAAAGAATATTTGACAAATGATCATAGAAAGTGTGATACGATATTTGCTCAAATGGAAGAAAAAGCCTCAAACTCTTTAGCTGATGCAAAGGAAGTTACACAGGCATTTGTTAATGATATGGAAAGACATTTTCAAATGGAAGAGCGTGTAATGTTTGCTGAGTTTGAAGCAAAAACTGGGATGACCCAAGGTCCTACTGCTGTAATGCGTCAAGAGCATACACAAATGAGAAATCTTATGGCACAGCTTCTTGAAGCTATTGAGAATAATGATAAAGAAAAGTTCTTTGGTTTAAGTGAAACACTTATGATTTTACTCCAACAACATAATATGAAAGAGGAGCAAATGCTCTACACTATGGCACAACAGCATTTAAGTGCTGAAGCTGATAGAATTATTGAGATGATGGACTCGTTGATCGTAGAGTAGGGAACGTGAATTTTACTGGTTTATCCCTTGATCAAGCACCTCCTATCTCTGTTCCGCTAAGATTTTTCTTGGTGGCTCCTTTTTTTGCCATACTGGCTGCTTTAGTACTTTTCAATAATGGTATTGAAAACCTTGAGCGATTTAGTCCCTCGACCATTGCTGCAACTCACTTTATAACCATTGGTTTTTTTGGATTTGTGATGCTTGGTGCATTAACGCAAATGTTACCTGTAATAGCAAATGCCACAATTAAAAAAGTTGATATTCTTGCCACTTTTGTACATATATTTATCATTTTAGGTGTGCTAAGTATGGTTTATGGTCTTTTGTATTCGCTAAACACCATACTTGTTGGAGCTTATATACTTTTAGGACTTGGGTTTGTGTTGATGCTTGTTTCGATAATGAACTCAATGATGAGTGTAACACATTTTACACCTACCATTAAAGCGATGTTTTTAAGTTTGACATTTGCGTTTATTATTGTCATGATTGGTATTTTTTTACTTTATGAATATGCCAATGGTGACTTAAGCTCAGTTCATATAAATCTGGCAAATATACACGCAACACTGGCTATTTTTGGCTTTGCAATACTTTTAATAGTAGGTGTGGTTTTTCAAGTGTTGCCAATGTTCTATGTTGCACCAGATTTTGGCAGTTTCTTTGAAGAACGTTTCGTTTATATAGTAGGGTTGGGCTTGATTGCATGGAGTGTTTGCAGTCTTTTTTATGAAGAGTATCTTTTTATAATTAAGATTTTTCTTATGTTTTGTTTTAGCTATTTTTCTTATGCTCTATGGAATAAATTTACAACACGCAAGAGAAAAATCAATGATATTACTGTTTTGTATTTCAAACTTGCTACTGTATTTTTGGTTGTAGGTTTGTTTGTATGGAATCTTGGCGAGATTATAGTTGTACCCGAGATTATAAGTGGAGTGTTTATTGGTGGTTTTATTATGGCAAGTATGCAGGGGATGCTGTATAAGATTATCCCTTTTTTAATATGGTTTCATCTTAATGCAAAAGGATATATGAATATTAAAACAATGAATGAGATGATTAACAAAAAACTTGCTTTTGCACAGTTTGGTATGTTTGTAGTCTCTGTTGCACTTTTTATTGTTTCAAATTTTGTACCTGTGTTGTTTGAAATATCATTGATTGTTTTTATCCTAAGTATGTTGATTTTAGAATATAATATCTTTGTTCCATATACTATTTATACAAAAACATTAAAGAAAAAACCAGATTTTGATATGGCAGCATTTGGAGATATGAGTGGAGGAGTTTCATGAAAAATATAGTTCTAATCGGCTTTATGGGAGTAGGCAAGGGGAGTGTGGCACGTGAAGTGATTAAACACTCCTCCTATATTGCTATAGATACAGATGACTTGATAGAGAGTATGGAAAATAGAAAAATAAAAACTATTTTTGAACAAGAGGGTGAGGCATATTTTAGAAAACTTGAAAAAAATATAGCAAAATGGCTTGAAAATAGTGTGCAAAATACGCTTATTTCAACTGGTGGTGGATTTTATAAACAAAAAAATTTAAAAAAAATAGGTATAATTGTTTTACTTGATTCCCCTTTTGATGCAATTATTAAAAGAATCAAAGAACATCCAAATGCTGCAAAAAAGTTGAAAAAAAGACCACTTTTAAGTGATTTAAAAGCTGCAAAGAAGCTTTATGATGAGCGTCGTCCTGAGTATTTAAAACTTGCAGATATAGTGATAGATGTAACAGACAAGAGTGCACTTGCGTGTTCAAAAGAGTTATTGAAAAAGGTAAAAAAACATGTTTAAAAAAATAATAATGGCAGTATTGCTTGTAGGGAGTGCAGTGTTTGCACAAGATGGTGTGCATTGGGCAAAAGATTTTCAAAGTGGTATAGCACAAGCGACAAAAGAGCAAAAACCAGTACTTTTTATTATCTCAAGAGATACATGTAAATATTGTGTACTTTTAGATAATACAACACTAAAAGATCCTGTTGTTGTGCAAAAACTTAACAAAAATTTTGTAGCGATCCGTTCTTGGACAAACGAGGGTGATTATATCCCTAGAGAACTTGCACAAAACACTCCAGGACTCCCTGGTATATGGTTTTTAAAAGAGAATGGGCAACCAATGTACGCTCCCCTTTTGGGTTATGTGAAAAAAGATGCTTTTGCTGAAGCATTGGATATTGTCAAGCATGAATATGATAAACAAAAGAAAGAGAAAAAATAATGATATTTATACAATCAAATGCAGAAGAATTTGATGCTCAGTTTCAAGAGTTGTTAGGTCGTGGAAAGATGGATATTGCTACTGTTAGCAATATTGTAGGTGGCATCATTGATGAGATAAAAACCAAAAAAAATGAAGCTCTTTTCGAACATATCGCAAAATTTGACAACTGGCAACCAAAATGTGATGAAGATTTGCAAATTTCTACTGCATCGATGGAAAAAGCGTATGAAAATCTTGAGAGTGATTTAAAAGATGCACTCCATTTGGCATACGACAGAATTAAAATTTATCATGAAAAACAAAAACCAAAATCATGGTTTGATACTGAAGCAAATGGTACTATCCTTGGACAAAAAGTGACACCTGTGGATTCTGCTGGTCTTTATATACCAGGTGGTAAAGCAGCGTATCCATCATCACTTTTGATGAACGTTATCCCTGCACAGGTTGCTGGAGTTGAAAATATTGTTGTATGTACACCAACACCAGATAATGAACCAAACGAACTTTTACTTGCTGCGTGTCACCTGTGTGGTGTTACTCAGGTTTATAAAGTGGGAGGAGCAAGTGCAATCGCTGCTATGGCATATGGAACACAAAATATTCCTAAAGTGGATGTGATTACAGGTCCTGGAAATATTTTTGTAGCAACAGCGAAAAAGATGGTTTTTGGTGATGTTCATATCGATATGATCGCAGGACCGAGTGAGATAGGTATTTTGGCAGATGATAGTGCCAATGCTTCCCATATGGCGATAGATTTGCTTTCTCAGGCAGAACATGATGAGATGGCAAGTTCTATCTTGATAACACCATCACAAAAATTGGCTGATGAGGTGAAAGTAGAGATCGAGAATTGGTTGCAAAAACTACCACGTCAAGAGATTGCCAGAAAGTCTATTGAAGAGCGTGGAGCAATTATTGTCACGCAAGATATGGATGAAGCTGTAAAACTGATGAA
>JAMOSN010000057.1 GCA_027068455.1 Sulfurimonas sp. | reverse complement strand
AGCAAAAGCAGAAGTATTACCACTTTATATCAAACAAACAAAAGAACAAAAATTATTAGAGATTGCGAACAACTCTTATAAAAATTTTAAAGGTACAACAACAGACTTTATAACTGTTAGTGATGCAGACAAACTCTCTTCATTACCGCCACAAGAGGCAGCAGAGTTCCTACAAAAGCTTTTTACAAGTGATAAAAAGAACTCTTTTATAACACTAAAAAGTGGCAAAGTTGTTCTTTATAATATTTTGGAACAAAAACTGCTTACTAAAACTAACAACGATAATGATACAATAGCACAAATAAAAAATGCTATTTTCAATGAAGGGTTAATGAAAACACTTCAAAACAAGTATCAAACAGAGATATTTATCGAAGGACTGTAAATTGAGTAGAACTGTTTTAGCCATAGATATAGGTTCAACAAAAATTTGTGCAATCATTGCTGAAATAGCTAATGACAATTCTATCTCTATTACAGGTGCTGGAACAACAAGAGCACAAGGACTTAAAAAAGGCAGTATTACCAATATTGAACTTGCATCAAGAAGCATTAAAACTGCTGTAGAAGATGCAAAAAGAGTTGCTGGTTCTGAAGTAACAAGTGCTATAGTTTCTATCTCTGGAGCATATACAAAAAGTTTAAACTCTAACGGGATTGTTAACATTCAGACAAAAGAGATCTCTTTTGCAGAGATTGAACGTGTTATGCGCACCTCTTTATATAATGCCAATATCCCTAATGAATATGAAGTACTTCATGCACTTCCTTTTAATTTTAAAGTAGATGAGCAAGATTATATAGAAGATCCTTTAGGGATGAACGCATCAAGACTTGAAGTAGAAACTCATATCATTACAACACAAAAATCAAATCTCAACAACCTTAAAAAGGCTGTTCGTGGAGCTGGTGTGGAAGTGGAAAATGTTGTTTTAAACTCTTATGCTTCAGCAATTGCAACACTTAATGAAGATGAACGTGAACTTGGTGCTGCTGTTATTGATATGGGTGGTAATACTTCAAACATCGCTATCCATTCTGGAAATTCTATCCGATATAATGAGTTTTTAGGAGTTGGGTCTAATCATGTCACAAGTGACCTCTCAATGGCACTTCATACCCCGCTCAATGTTGCAGATAAAGTAAAACTTGAATATGGTTCACTGCTAACTCCAAGTAATGACCTGATAGAACTGCCTGTCATTGGTGATGAGACAACTACACATGAAGTTTCACTTGAAGTTGTACATAATGTTATCTTTGCAAGAGTGGAAGAAACACTGATGATTCTTGCACAGTTCATCGAAAAAAGTGGTTTAAAGGACCAAATAGGTGCAGGAATTGTCATCACAGGTGGTTTTTCAAAAATGGAAGGCATTAGAGATTTAGCCATAGCAACTTTTGGCTCTTTACCAGTAAGACTTGCAAAACCTGTTGAGATGAATGGTCTTTTTGACTCATTAAGAGATCCAGAGTACTCAAGTGCCATTGGTCTTGTAATGTATGCGGCACAACCATATACACCATATGAAATAGATGTTAATAAACGTGTACGACACAGCAATGAAGAACCAACAAAGCATACAAAAGTTGACTTAAAGTCTGAAACAGAGATACCAATAGCACCACCATCTTTAGAAGAGGAACAAGCTAAAATGGTATCACTAGAAGAGAAAAAAGAGAAAAAAAGTGACGAAGCAAGCGGGCTTGGTAAATTTTGGAACTGGGCAACACAGTTATTTTAAAGGAGTGAGATAAATGGAACCATTTGTAGTTGAAGAAGCACATAATCCAACAGGTGCAAGAATAATAGCAGTTGGCGTCGGTGGCGGCGGTGGTAATATGATAGGTCATATGCTACGCGAAGAAGTTACAGGTATTGAGATGATTATGATTAATACTGATGCACAAGTACTTAATGAGCAAAGTGCTGCAACAAAAATCCAAATAGGTGCAAAACTAACAAAAGGTTTAGGTGCGGGGATGCAACCAAATGTTGGAAAGGACTCTGCCCTTGAAAACTATGATGATATCCGTAGCGCTTTAGAGGGTGCTGATATTGTTTTCATTTCAGCAGGTCTTGGTGGAGGTACGGGAACAGGAGCTGCTCCTGTTGTTGCACAAATTGCCAAGGAAGTTGGAGCACTAACAATTTCAGTTGTTACAAAACCTTTCCGTTTTGAGGGGAAGAAACGTCTTAAACTTGCTGAAAGCGGTTTAGAAGAGCTGAAAAAAGAGAGTGATTCTATTGTTGTTATACCAAACGACAAACTAACATCTATCATTGACAGAAAACTGGGCCTTAAAGATAGTTTTAAAATTGTTGATAGTGTTTTAGCTCAAGCTGTAAGTGGTACAGCAGGTATCATCCTTTCCAATGGTGAAAATGATATCAACCTTGACTTTGCTGATTTACGTACTGTTATGAGTCATAAAGGAATGGCTCTTATGGGTGTTGGTGAGTATGAAGGTGAAAATGCTGCTTATGAAGCTATCAAAGCAGCAATTGAATCACCTTTACTTGACAATATGTCTATCAATGGTGCAATGGGTGTTCTTGTACACTTTAATATCCACCCTGATTTCCCGTTTATGGAGATGAGTGAAGCTATGCTTGTTGTTGAAGAGAGTGCTCATGATGAAGCTTCTGTTATTTGGGGAACAACTACAGATGAATCACTGCCACTTGATTATGTAAAAATAACTATTGTTGCAACTGGTTTTGAAAAAGAGCTTACTAACAATGAAGACTTTGTACCAGAAACACCTGTTGCACAACCAGCTCCTCGTGCCAAAGTTCGCCCTCGTCTTGTTGTCGGTGGAGACCTAGATGGAGACACACTTGATCTTCCTACATATATGAGACAGCAACAAGATTAAAAACCTTGGATAACTTCTCAAAACTTATGAAGGCCAAATCACTCCTTGGTCTTCGTGAAAAATCCTCTCTTAAAGAGATTAAAAATAACTACAAAAATCTTATGAAAAAATGGCATCCTGACAAACATAAAGAGGATCCAAAGAAAGCAACTCAAATGAGTATGCAGATTAACGATGCCTATGAAACCATTATGCAATACTGTAACAATTTTGAGTATCCTTTTGATGAAGAAAGCATAAAAAAAGCTACATATTCTCCTGAACAATGGTGGAAAGATAAATTTTCAGGAAGATAATTTTATAATAAGCTTTAGTATGGCAAAATATAACGAAAAATAATTTAAAGGATATAAATGAAAATTATAAAACTCTCTCTATCAACTTTTGTGGTACTCGGATTATTAAGTGGCTGTACACCATCAGCAGAACTAACACCTGCACAAAAAAAAGAGCTTAATAAATTTGACACTTCTGAGATAAAAGAATTTAGTAACCAACTTCATCAAGCTATGAATGAAGATGAACTTCTATTTTATGCACCAGTTAGTATTGAAAATGCTAAAGATTATTATGAAGAGGCTATGGAAGCAGAACAAAAGGATGAAAAACTTGCTGCTTATTTAGCAGCAAAAAAAGCATTGAAACACGGATATGAAACGAAAAAACTTGTCAAAAAGTATCTTGCTGATGTAGCAGATATTAACAGACGCATGAAAATTCAAAATACAAAAGAGATCTATCCAGACAGATACGAAGATTTTTTAGATGATTACAATGACCTTATCAAAACAATTGATGAAGGAAAAACATCAGAAGCTCTTGAAGACAAAAAAGAGGTGATGGCAGAAGCAAAAGATCTCTATGGTGATGCAGTTGTTTTTAGAAATATTAATAAAGCAAAACTTATTTTAGAAAAACTTGAAGATGAAGATCTTGATGAACTTGTTAAAAAACATTATGAACAAGCACAAAACCTTTATGAATCCTCTCGTCTTAGAATTAAAAAAGAGCCAGACAACCACGAGATGATAGAGGATGTTTCTAAAAAAACAAATGAGTTTGCACTCTATACACAAACACTTGCACAAGATGTTTTTAACTTCCGTGCTCTTGATAAAGAGGAACAGGAGATGTACTTTGATAAACTACATAGAAGAATCTCTGAGCTTAACAAAGATGAAGCAAACAACACCATCCTCCCATATCCTATCTATGAAAAAATAGACAGATTACAGGAGATGAACAAATAATTAGTGATTACTCACTAATTATTTACAACCATACTCCGTTTTTCAAAAAATAACTCATAACATAATAACTTACAATCACTATATATATCCCATTAAAAAAGAGTGCAAACTTATATTTTTTTACTTGCGTGTTGATATCAAAATCAATAAAACCTAATACAAGCCCGTTAAATGTACCTAAAAAGAGAAGAATATATAGAAGATAGCCAATATAGTTATAATCACGTTGTAACAAGCAAAATGGACAATGGTGTGTTGGCAGCTCATATATATATGTTCCAAAGAATGTTATTAAAGAGATAAGTGCTACAATAACAAACAAAAGATTCAATATTGAAAATATATAACGATTTTTAAAAAAGAAAACCACTATCATTAATCCATAAAGGGCATAAAATAGCTTCAACATAATAGCATCTGAAATACTCAATATAGAAGACAGATAGGAACCATCAGTTGTTTTAAATATAGAGCCACAACAATCTACCACTTTTAATATATCTATATTATAAAACATCAATGTCTCAAGAACTATCTCACTCATAAAAAGAAAATAAACCACAATAAAAAGTATAAATTTTAATCGAATATATTTTTGATGTTTTGTATGCATATCCTGATTATGCAAAACAATCCAATAGGCAAAAAGGTATAAGTTGATAATCTTTAAAAACAACAAAGGGGTTCCATACACAGTCGCATTAACAACACCAGCACCACACATAGCTCCAGGCAAAAGAGTAGCTATATTATCAAGTGTATAAACAAAAAAAATAAAAAGAAGAATTTTAATATAAAGTATAAATTTTATGATAGTTGCAGCCAAATAACTTTGCAGTTGGAGTTTGTATTGCAAGGGGCTGTATGAGTCATTCTCCCATAGTAAAACAATTCGAAGAGAGATCACAAATGTGATTGTAGCAAAAACAACAAAAATTGCGTTAATGATCTCTATAGTCACTATTTCAGGAGTCAATATCATGACACAACAATTCCATTTTCAAGTTTGACAAATCTATCCACACACTCTAGATCAAAAAAAAGAGGATCATGTGTTGCAATAACAATAGTTCTGTTTTGAGATTTTAATTCTTTGATAACCTCTATAAATTCCAAAGAGAGTTTTTTATCTAAGTTTGCCGTTGGCTCATCTGCTAAAATAATTTTTGGATTATTTACATTGGCTCTTGCAATTGCAACACGCTGTTGTTCGCCACCTGAAAGTTTTTTGACCATAACATCTCTTTTATGTTCAATGTTAAAAGTTTTCATAACATATTCAAGTTTTTGCATCATCTCATCTTGTGTAAGATTAAGAGGAATAAGTGGAATGATGATATTTTCACTCACATTAAGGGATGGGATAAGATTGTATCTTTGAAAAATAAACCCTATATTATCTCTTCGATAAACACTAGCAAAATGATCAGGCAACATAGAGATGGTATCACCATCTACAACTACTTCACCATTTGTAGGTTTGGATATAGCTGCAATTAAACTTAAAATAGAACTTTTTCCACTTCCACTAACTCCGTGAAGCACAATAAGTTCTCCCTCATTAAATTGAAGTGTAACATCCTTCAATGCGATTATATCATCATATCTTTTAGATACATTCAGTAGTTTAATCATCGCATCACCTCATCTGCATCTTGTGTAGCTACTCTCCATGATGGAACTATTGTTGCGGCTATATAAATAGGTACACTTAATAAAAAAAGTAAAAAGAGTGTTTCATAATCAAGAGTAAAAGAGAATCTAAAATCCTGTGTCAGAGCATTTGGAGCTATAAACAACTCTCTTAAGAAAGGAGCTCCCAGAAGATACACATATGCCAATGCTATCCCTATTCCTAAAAGATAAGCACCCATAGAGAGTAAAAATCCTTCATACAATTTTGCTTGTAAAATATCATCAATCCTCCATCCCAATGCTTTTAAAATACCTATCTCTTTCTTCTCTTCACTGCTTAACCCACTTGCTTTATCATAAACAATCATAAAAAATGTAAGAAAACCCACGATAAAAAGTGTTAAAAATATACCACTTTTATAATTAAAAACATGTTCGTAAGATGCAACAATATCCTCTTTTGTAAGAACCTGCGTGTTTGGAAATTTTTCTTGAATTTTATAAGCAACCATTGGTATCTCTTTTGGGTTGCCAACTTTAATAATAAGATCGCTCACCATGGTGTTTTCAAAACCAAAGATTTTTTGAGCCAGCTCTTTTTTCATAATGATCATATCATTAGCTTCAAAATCTATTATCTCATTTAAAAGTGCAATAATCTGAACTTGCACGGTTGATCCATCTTCCAATATAAAATTAAAATACTTATC
Organism: Sulfurimonas sp.; assembly: GCA_027068455.1. Lineage (GTDB taxonomy): Bacteria > Campylobacterota > Campylobacteria > Campylobacterales > Sulfurimonadaceae > Sulfurimonas. Next base: position 36,058 of record JAMOSN010000057.1, on the reverse strand, counting down.
ATAATAGCTTTTTTCCAGAAGCTTTTTAATCCCAGATGATACTATCATAGAACTGTCATTGAGTTCTACATTTTCCAAAACCTTATCAATGAGAGGATTGTTATGTACCTCAAATTCATCAACACCCAAAAGTAAAAAATGGATATTGTTCTGGCTAAAATTATAATATCCCCATACTCTTGACTCTACATTAGAAACACCTTGCATATCTAAAATCTTCTCTACTACAGTATCATCTAATGTTGTATGCATACCAGCTTTTGTATTTTGAACTATAATATCACCTACACCATCAACACTAAAATGAAGCTCATTTTTAATACTTTCAGCTAGGAAAAAAACTGATCCAAGTATAAAGATAAGAGATGTTAAAATAGTAAAAACAAACAAGTTTTTACTTTTATATCGAAAGATATAACTCACTGCATATTCTAAAAGGTAAAAATTAAATCTTTTCATTGCTGATTCTTTATGTTGAATGCAAAACTTTGTGTATCTGTATCGACAAACTGTTGCATAAAAGGGTATTTTTCAAACTCTACATTCATGGTTCTGTTACGAATATAGGGAGTTGATTGAGACAATGCCAAATCTGGAAAATGAAGTTCTTGTGCAAATCTTCTTTTGATCTCTTTTTGATCTGATGATACACCCATTTGCAAAGACAAATAGGCTATTTCCAAAAGAACTATACTAAAAAGAAGAAAAAATCCATTGATGAGATATAAACTTTTTCTATTCATCAAGCTTATATACCAACTCAGGAGTTATTTCAGAAAACTCTATAACCTTTTTACCCCGATGGTCAAGTAAAAAGTGTTTTGCGCTTTTAAGTGTATCAAATGCTATCAGTTCATTACCCATAGGTCCATAAACATCACTGCCTATAACAAAATAAGCTTGTTTTGCATCAATAGTTTTTCCTGTGTAATAATCCTGAACTAAAAGTTCTCTAACACCCTCTTTGTTGTCAAAATAGAACTTCATCATATCTTTTATTCCATCAAATGAAAAAGATTTATCATCATAATATATGCGAGAGATCCATTGAGGATATTTATATAAAAACATACCACATACAGGACATTTTTCCTTTTTATCTACAGTAAGCTTTTCATAATGTTTTGTATGGTTGCGTGTTTTATCCCATAAGTACAAACTAAGTGCTTCTGAATATTTTGTATTGAGATTACCACATATATGTTGTTCTTCAACAGCTTGTAAAAGGGAATCGTAACTTGCGTACTGGGAAATCTCAAGATGGGGACATTTTTTTTGGTGAATTTTTTGCCCCATAGGATAGATTTTTTTCTCTTTCATAGTTTGAGAGTATGAAGAAGCTTGCAAAACCACAATAACAGACAAAAATAAAAAGATAAACAGCCGTATAAACATCTACTCTCTCTTTAGAAATATTTTAGTTAATATACCCTAAAAGTGTTAAGAGAGTGTTAATTGACGCGTAAAAGCATAAGCCTTCGAATGAAAAGCACCAAAAGTGCAACAGCTAATATTTTAAAATCTATCTCACTGGCAATATGAATATTTTCAAATGTATCACTTTGTGTTGCTTCTGCACCAAGTGCTTGCATAGAAAGAATTTTAGGAACATACACCGAAGCAAACATCAAAGATGAAAAAAGCACTGTTATACCAGCGCCAAATAAAATAGCATCACGCTGCCCCATTTTATATGCTGCTGCTTCATAAATAACAACATACACAGCTACAAAATATATCCAATAAGAAAATCTATGAAAGATCTCACCCATAATGATGCCAGCATTATAATGGTCTATCAATAATCCCACCGTTAATGTGTCTGTATGAAAAACAACAGGTGCTACAACAGCACCCAAGACTATGACAGCACCGAATGTTGCCGCTAAAACAATAAGATAACTAAAATCTATATATATATTTCTTTTCACATTTATACCTTTAATGTAAAGCCTCTGTCAAATCCACTGTAATCTTTATAAAATGTGAGGCTCTTATATCTTTTATCTGCTAAATAATTTTGTATTTTATCTTTTTGGTCATAACCCATCTCACAACTAAAAAACTTAATATTTTGACTTAAGACTTCATCAAGAAGTTTTTTAATCATCTCATCTCCAACCTCACCACCAAAGAGTGCATTTTGAGGTTCATAAGAGAGATTTGATTCTAATGCTGCATCATTGGCAATATAAGGAGGATTTGATACTAGATAGTCTATTTGCTCATCAACATTATCTAAAAATGAGCTCTCTCTTAGTTCAATTCTCTCTTGAAGATTAAATTTGTGTATATTTTTTCTTGCAACACGCAACGCCTCTTGCGATATATCAACTGCAATAAAGGTTGCGTGTTTAAAGTGTTGTGCTAACACTATTGAGATAATACCACTGCCGACACCAACTTCCACAAACCTTTGTTGCGTGTTGCTATCAGCAACATTGTGTATCACCTCATCTATAAGAAGTTCTGTCTCAGGTCGAGGGATTAATGCACCTTTGTCGATATAAAACTCTTGAGAATAAAAACTTACCTTTTGTACTATATATTCAAAAGGTTCATTTTTTTTACGTCTTGCAATCCACTCAAAAAGTTGTCCTAAATCCTTTTGCACTTGCGTGTTAGGATGTGTTATTAGCCATAGCTCATCAACACCAAGAAACTCCATAACAAAAAGCTGTGCTTCCCTTGATGCTCGCTCAACACTTTGAGAAAGCTCTTGCGTTATAGTTTGTAAAAGTTCTGAAACTAGATATCTATGTTGCATTGACCCTCGAGTGCTTCATCATCCATATATCCAACATCAACACCCAACTCTTTGAGTCTTTCTATTACTGGCGGGTGAGTATAATGGAAGAAAATATACACAGGATGTGAAAGTGGAAAACTTTTATTTTCAGTCACAAGTTTTTTCAATGCGTTTGCAAGCTCTATTGCACCAGCTGGACCACCAAGTTCACTCCCCATTTTATCTGCTTCATACTCATTATGGCGACTCACTATACCCATTATCGGCATCATAATAAAACCAAGCACAGGCATAAAAAGCAAAAGTAAAATCATTGTCGCATAAGGTTCATTGGCAATGCCAAGCTCCATATAAAGACTCTTTGGCAAATTTCCAAATATCCCAAACATAACAAATAGCATTCCGCCAACAAGTGCTATGTTTTTGTAAATGTCACCATGAGCGAAATGTCCAAGCTCATGACCCAAAACTGCCAATAACTCTTTTGTTGTAAGCTTTTCAAGAAGTGTATCAAAAAGTACTACTCGTTTTGATTTTCCTAACCCACCAAAATAAGCATTTAATCTTGCATCACGTTTTGATGCATCACTAACATACACACCACTGCTTACAAAACCTGTTTTATCCATAAGTGTTTTTATCTCATTATCAAGTGCTTCATCTTGCAATGGAGTCAGTTTATCAAAAAACATCGCTCTAAATGTTGGATAAAACATATTGATAAAAACAATCACTGCAAAAATAAATAAGAAGCTCCAAAACCACCACAACTCAAAGTTTGTCATAATCTCATAAACACCCCACACAACCAATGAACCAAATATAATGGTCATCACCAATGAGATTAGTGTATCTTTAATCCACTGTGCAAGTGTTGATTTGTTAAATCCAAACTTTTCATCAAGAACAAACTTTTCATAATAGGAAAACGGTAAAGAAATAAGAGAATTGATAAGAATGAATCCCATCACTATCACTACATTTTTAAAAGCATCACTCTCAAAATTATAAAAATTTGTCTCTAGTGCTTTTATACCAAAACTAAGCCAAGCAATGAAAAGGAGATAATCTACAATAGTATTTGCGATAGACATTCTCTCTTTTGCTATAGCATAATTACCTGCTTTTAAAAAATCAGCAGCACCAAGTAATATAGGTGTTTTTCTCTTAGCTATGTCGATATAACCTATTTGCATAACACTTGTATATATAGAAATTAGTACATACACAGTATATACGCCCATAATCGTTAGTAACATCATTTTACCTTAAAATATTTTTTGTACTGCCATTTTATCATTTTTTATTATTGGACAGGTATAGTTTGAATAGTTTTTTCAACTTTTATCTTATCTTCAGCATCACCGTAAATATTATTCACAATCACATAGATACTTCCAATGATAAGACCAGCGATTACAACTACCCAAACAACTCTCTTTTTTTCACCTTTAAGTTCATTATAATCACCAATACTCTGTAATGTAGGTTCACTCATATATCATCCTTGTCATAGTTAATTTGAGCAAATAGTATCACAAGAATATAAAAGTTACTACAAGAGAAAAAACTTAACTTGACGATTTAAGTATATTTTTTATATTATTTTAACGTCAGCATAAAAGAAGTAACTTTAAATATGAAATTTTTTATTCTAAAATATAATCAACAACTTTTGACTCAACTGTCACCTCTTTAATAAACTCTACCACTTTAAGATGTGCTTCATGTGTTGCATAGATTTTAAGATCCTCTTGTGATTCAAAAGTGGAATAAAGAGACATATCCATAGCTCTTGGCGACTCTGTAAAATTGACTCCAACTTCCATAGATTTTAGTACATCTATCTGCTCTTCAAGCTTCTCCAATTTCCCTTTTACCTTTGCAAGGTTGAGTACTTTGTTTTCCTCTTTGAACTTAAACATAACGATATGAACAATCATCCCCATTCCTTTAAAAAAATTTCGCCATTTTACTATGCTTTTGATAATATTTAGGTAAGATTTTAAAACTAACCAGGAGGTAAATATGAAAGAGGTTTATGGCGCTGGAATTATGTTCTTTTATTTTTTAAAATGGCCCATCCTTGTAGGACTGCCTTGGATGTATGCCAATGGTCTTAAAGAGAACTATATTTTAGACATCTTATGGCTTTACTGTGCATTTTTGGTACTCAAAGATATCTATATGCTTATAAAAAAAAGAAAAACAGATTCCTAAAGAATATTTTTCCAAAATAGTGATGCTGTAATAACAATAAAAAAGATTCCCAAAAGATTCAAGATAATACCGTAACGTATCATATCTTTAACATGTACAGCACCGCTACTCATAGCAATCGCATTAGGTGCTGTTGCTATTGGCAACATAAACGCATAACTAGCACATACAGTTGCTACCATCATAAAAAGGGTTGTATTGATTCCTGATTGCTCAGCTACCGAATAGATCACAGGTAACATAATCGAAATAAGCGCTGTATTTGATGTTACTTCTGTTGTAAAAGTAATAAGAATTGCAATTGATAAGAGTAAAAGAACAGGCGTCATATCTGTAATTTGTAAGAGATAAGACGCTAGTTCATCAGCCAAACCAGTATGTGAAAATGCTTTTGCTATTGAAAATCCAGCACCAAATAAAAACATAATCGCATAAGGGATTTTATGTGCATCATCTCTCCAATCAAGTACCTGAAAATAAGGAAAAAATAACAAAAGTCCAAAACTTAGTAAAATAACACTTTCACTCATACCTAAACCATCCCAGTAAGGTCTTATAGGAGCATTAACAAAGAGTAAAGCAATTAAACCAAACATTAAACCAAGAACTTTCTTTTGTTGCGTGTTTAAAGGATGCACTTCAATATCTCTTTGTATCTTCATATTACCAACACCTACTGAAAGTAAAAGACTCACACTCACTAACATCACAAAAACCAAAGGTGCCACCATCATCATCCACTTGAAAAATGGGATAAGCTCCATATTATGTTCTTGCATAATACCCAAGAGAATGAGGTTTGGTGGTGTCCCTATAGGAGTTAAAATACCACCGATACTTGCACCATATGCAATTGCCAATGCAAAACGCATTTTAAGCTTTGCATTATTGGTTAAAAAAATAGCTATGGAGATAAGTAAAAGAGTTGTTGTGGTATTTGAAAGGATGGAGCTTAACAAACCTGAAGTTAATGCTAGAGAAAAAATCATACCACGCGGAGTTGAAGGGAAAAAGGACAATATTTTATCAGCTATAAAAATATGAAGCTTGGTTTTTTCAACCCCTATTGCCAACATAAATCCACCCAAAAATAGGTATATAATAGGGTGAGCATAATTCGCTGTTGTCATCTTTGTATCAATAATACCAAATGCAGGAAATAAAACAATCGGTAAAAGAGAGACAACACCAAGAGGCAATACCTCATTGGTCCATAAAGCAATTAACATCGCTATGATACCAACTAATATACTCTGCTGCTGAGAAAGAAAGAATATAGAAAGAAAATATCCTATAACGCCAATAATAAGAGCAAATAACAGTTTTACTCCATCAGAATACATTAGCAACTTCGCCATCCCTGTTTCCTCTTTTTTATCTTGAGAGTAAATCTTGTAAACTTTTTTGTGGGTTTTTTCCCTCAAGCATCTCATATACCTCTTTTGCAATTGGTAGATAGAGATTATGTTTTAATGCTATTTCATAAAGCGCATAGGTTGTACCAATACCTTCAGCCACTTCCCCCAAAGATTCTAAAATCTCTTTTTGTGTTTTTCCTTGTGCAATGCCAAGCCCAACTCTAAAATTTCTGCTCATTGTTGAAGACGCCGTTAAAAAAAGGTCCCCTGCACCACTCAAACCTAAAAAACTCTCTGTTTGTGCACCATAAAATGTACCAAATCTATGCATCTCCACAAGGCCTCGAGAGATAAGTGCTGCAGCTGCATTATTACCTAGTTCTAAACCTGAAACTATACCTGCTGCAATAGCTATCACATTTTTATATGCGCCTGCAACTTCAGCACCAATGACATCACTTGAGGTATATGTTTTGATAAAAGATGGAAAAAGATTAGCAAAATCATCTGCTAAAACATTATTTGTTGAGTTAATAACCAAAGCAGTAGGAAGTGACTGCATCACCTCTGTTGCAAAAGATGGACCTGAAAGAAAAGCGATATTTTCATTGGGTACATACTTATTGTAGATTTCATTTAAAAATCTACCTGTAGAAGCTTCAATCCCTTTTGATGCTACGAGAATCTTTTGTCCGTTAAAAACAAATGATTCTTCTAACCATGATGATACAGCTTGAGCTGGTACAGTAATGATCAAATATTCACATTGAAGTATCTTCTCTAATGAAACAAAATTTTTTACGTCTCTTTTATTTCTTGAGTATATATACACATCATTTTTTTCACTTAAGGCAAAAGCAAGTGCACTGCCCCATTTACCAGCTCCAATGACTCCAATTGACATATCTTTTGCTCCCTATCTTTTTCTCAAACTCTTGAATATCATGTTCATATCCTACAATAACCAAAATATCTCCAGGTTTTATAATATGATCTTCTACTTTTGAAGAGTATATAAATTCACCCTGCATATCACTGTGTATAACAGATAATACAATTATACCGTTATATCTGCTCCAGTCAATATTTGCTAGTTGTATATTGTTAAAACGACTTTCTTGGCTTATCTTAATCTGTGCGATTTTTAAATCACTCTCTTCATATAAAATACTATTAAGCACTCTACTTGAAATTGGCTTTTCTAACATATTTGTTATTATATCGGCTGTTGTCTCAACCAATGGTATCACTTTGTTCGCTCCTGCCATTTTAAGCTTATTGGCGCTCTCTTTATTGGATGCAATGGCAATAATGGTTAAATCCTGAAAATGCGCTCTGAGTGAAATGGTTAAAAATATATTTTCAGCAGTATCTTCAAGAACACAAAACGCTATTGATTGTTTTGCATTAATATCTTCTTGAATATTCTCCCAACTATCACTTAAATCAAATTTTTCAATCTCATTGTCTTCTTCATTGTAAAGACTAAAGATACGTACATGCTGATATTTATCTCTAACGTTAGCAACAATTTCTGAGGCATATTTATTCTTACCAAATACAAGTGCTGTTGTGTTATCCATGTCTAACCTTCGTATGAAGATGTTTCTCAAATTCCTTGATAAAGATTTTATATCCAATCACTAAAAGGTAATCTCCATTTTCTATAAACATAGAATCAAGAGGATTAAAATAAAAACGATCATCTTTATGCTTATATATACCAAGAAGAACAACTCTAAACTCTTTATTTCCGAGTTCTCCTACAGTTGTAAAATTTTCAACTATTCTAGAAGTTATTCCTATCTCATCTACTATAACACCCGTATGATCACTTCTAAGTTCATGAATAACTTCAAAAGCAACTGGTTTACCAACCAACTCTTTTGTTATAAGTCCTACCAATTCTTGAGGATAGACTATTTTATTGATACCCGCAAACTTCAATTTTTTACGATTAGTATCATTTATCAGAAGTGAAAGTATAAAAACATCTTTATTGAGAGAACGAACTGTTAAAGCAGTATATACATTTTCAATATCATCTTCTCTTAAACACAAAATGGCTTTTACCTGCTTATCAATATCAATGTTGAGTTTTTTATAACTCTCAACAGAACCAGGATTATAATGTAAAGCGATAAAACCATCTTGTTGTGCTTTATTAATACGATATTCATCATCATCTAAAACAATGATTTTATTTCCATTATTTGCAAGTTTACAACTAAGCTCCTGTGCCACTTTTTCATACCCACAAATCAAATAAAAATTCTTTAATTTTGAAACATCCTCAATCGTTTTTATCTCTTTAATTTCATAAAGTTTTTCAGTAAAAGCAGAAACAAACAGTGATGTTGTAAATGCAAGAACAGCAATACCTGCTGTAATAACTAAAAGAGCAACAAAACGACCCTCTTGTGTTACTGCTGTCACATCTCCATACCCTACTGTTGAGATAGTTACGATAGACCAGTAAATGGCATCAAAAAGGGTATTGATAGGTGATGCGTCATTATTTGCTTCCATAACATAAATCAAAACAGAAGAAACAAAGATAACAATAGAAGCAAAGATCGCTAAGGTAAAAAACTCAAACTTTTTAGTTGCAAGGACACTAGAAAGTGTTTGAAAGCTTTTTGCATAACGAAAGAGTTTAAAAACACGAAAAAGGATAAAAATTCTCAGCAATCGAAGTTCATGGAAAAATGGTAGAATTGCCAAAAGGTCTATAATAGCCTGAATCGAGAGCATATAAGAGAGCTTAACATGCAACGCTTTTCTTAAAGCCTTTGCAAGATTCACTTCCCTTAATAAAAAAGTATCATGTTCGGCTCGAGCTACAATAATCTCACTGACACTACTGCTCACCCATAAACGTAACATATACTCTATAAAAAATATAAAAGAGATGATATAGTTGCTAAAGAAAAGAAGATAATCATTGACATGAAACTTCACTTCACGGATTAAGACTGCAACGCTTATAAAAATAAACACCATCATCATCATATCTATATATTTTTTATATTTACAATTATCATTTTCTAAAATATCGTAAAAAAACTTTTTACGTGCCTGATACGATTGTGAAGTTTGTAAATAGTATGCAGCATCAAGTATCAGGCGCTTAAGCATTTGTTATCCTAACTTAGCTTTTAAAATCTCATTAACTACTTGAGGATTAGCACTCCCTTTGGATGCTTTCATCACCTGTCCGACAAAAAAACCAAAAAGTTTCTCTTTTCCAGCTTTGTATTGTTCAACCTTGTCTTGGTTTGCATTGATAATTTCATCACACATAGCCTCAATTGCACCTGTATCTGTCACCTGCTTTAATCCAAGAGTATCAATAGCATCATCAACACTGACACTTTCATTTTCCATTAAATAATCAAGCACCTCTTTTGCTGCTTTTCCAGAGATGGTTTTGTCATCTATACGTTTGACTAAAAATCCTAGTTTTTTTGCATCTACAGGTGAGTTCATAATATTGATCTCCCCTTTTAATCGCGCTTGCAATTCAACTGTCAACCATGTAGTAGCTGTTTTGGCACTTACACCATTTTCAGCCATCATCGTCTCAAAAAAGTTTGCCATCTCAACTGCTGAAGTGATAACAGAAGCATTGTACGCACTCATACCATATTCAGAGATAAAACGCTCTTTTTTCACATCAGGAAGTTCAGGTATCTTTGTGTACTCCTCCATCATCTCATCAGTGACTACACATTTTAAAAGGTCTGGCTCAGGAAAATATCTATAATCAGCAGCCTCCTCTTTACCACGCATAGAACGAGTCTCACTTTTAATCTGGTCAAAAAGTCGTGTCTCTTGCACTATCTCTTCATCATAAGTACCATCTTCCCACGCTTCAATCTGGCGCTGCACTTCCACCTCTATCGCTTTTTGGATAAATTTAAATGAGTTTATATTTTTTATCTCGACACGAGTATAAAGCTTTTCATCACCCTTAGGACGGATAGAAACATTGACATCTACACGAAAACTCCCCTCTTGCATATTTGCATCTCCGATATCTGTATAGCGGATGATTGAGTGAAGTTTTTTCAAGTAAAGCACAGCTTCTTCTGCACTACGCATATCTGGTTCACTTACTATTTCTAAAAGTGGTGTTCCTGCACGATTTAAATCTACTTTGGAGATATCACCATCATGAATATTTTTCCCTGCATCTGCTTCAATGTGTGCACGGTTGATTCTTATCTCTTTGGAGGAACCATCTTCAAAATCTATCATAAGCTTTCCATCTTCCACAATTGGAGTGTAAAGCTGTGTAATCTGATACGCTGATGGGGAATCTGGGTAAAAATATGATTTTCTGTCAAAGTATGAAACTCTATTTATTGTTGCTTCAATCGCTGTTCCTAGCATAACAGACTTATGCACAACCTCTTTGTTAAGAACTGGCAATGCTCCAGGGAGTGCCAAACAAGTCGGACATGTATTTGTATTTTGTTTATGATTAAAACTCGTAGGACACGAGCAAAAAAGTTTCGTTTTTGTATTGAGTTGAACATGGACCTCAAGTCCTATAACCACTTCAAACATAATTTTCCTTAGCATAATATATTAATAGTGCTCTATTTTATCCCATCTTTACTTTAAAAGAGGTAATAGGGTAACTATTTTGTATGTTTTGCGTAGATTTTTTCTAAAAGTTTTGTCTGTTTTTTTGCTTCTTGAAGTCTTTGTTTATGGACTAAAAAAGCATCAAGCAGTAAGATAAGAAATAAAGATATGATGATATATAAAAGTGCTATAAAAAGGGCTAGAACAAGACCAAATGTAAGAAAAATTTTAAAAGTAAGTAGAGCACCAAAAAGGACAATTGCCCATGATGCTCCAAGCAAAAAGTTTATGATACGTTCGTATATATCTTTTTGCATAAAAAGTTTTTAGTGTTCCTCAACAGCTATTGCGCCACCGAGGTAAACATATGTTAACATCATGAAGATGAAAGCTTGTAAGAAAGCCATAAAAGTTAGTAATGCAAATGGAATCATTGGTAACAACCAAGGAGCAAGCATCAAGATAACCATCAAGAACATATCATCACCCTTAACATTTCCAAATAAACGGAAAGAGAGAGATACTAAACGAGAAAAGTGAGATACAATCTCAATTGGGAACATTAACCAGTACAACCACCAAACAGGTCCAAGAAAGTGTTTAAAGTAGTTTACTACACCGTGAGCTTTGATACCAACATAGTTATAGTATACAAATACAGTGATAGCTAATGCCAATGGCATCTCTAAAAATGCAGTTGGAGCTTCAAAACCTGGAATAACACCAACTAAGTTTCCGATACCAACAAAAAGACCAATTGTTGCAACTAACGCTACATATTTACGAGCATGACTTTTACCCATAACATCCGTACCCATTTGTAAAACACCATTTATGTATGCTTCCATAAAATTCTGTGCACCTCTAGGTACTACTTGAAGGTTAGCCATAGCCATTCTAACAAGAAGAAGAGCTATACCAGCCGATAGCAACATGTGTGTCATAAAAATGAATGTCTTATCGTGAGAAATAAGACCGAAAAAAGTAAACAATTCACCCATAGGAGTGCTCCCTTGTCTTTAAAAATTACGCAATTGTACTCAAAGTTGCATTAAATTATTCTAAGTCTTGCTATAATTAGGCACAATTATAACAATATATGGAGGAAATTATGAATATACTTAAATCTTTGGCTATTGTAAGCTTAAGTGCATCGCTTCTTATCGCAGCAAATCCAAACAAAAATGCAGAACTTAAAAGTGTTGTCAAAATGGGACAAAAAGGTTCTAAGATGCTTCTTAAAACATTGGGTGGCAATATGAAAAAGAAAATGAAAGAGGGTGGTCCACTCAAAGCACTTGATTTTTGTTCCAATGAAGCTTACAACTTGACAGAGAAAGTGAACAAAAGACTTCCTCGTGGCGTTAGAGTCAAAAGAATCAGTTTAAAATTCAGAAATCCAGCCAATGCTCCAGAGGCAGATGAAGCAAAAATCCTCAAAGCATTAGAAAGCCTACAAAAAAACAATGTTATCTTACCAAACCATATTGTTGAAAAAGTGGATAATAAAGTTTATAAATTTTATAAACCTCTTGTTATTAAGAAAAAAGTATGTTTAAAATGTCACGGAGATATTAAAGATACAGATATCAAACGTGTTATTGCAGACAGATACCCAATTGACAAGGCAAAACATTATAAAATAGGTGATTTAAGAGGTGCAGTTGTTGTAACTATAGATAAATCTGTCAAATAATCTTACTTCCATATTAATTATTGAGTTTGCACTATCTTGCAAACTCAACAGCCCTACTTTCACGAATAACATTAACTTTGATTTCACCAGGGTACTGTACCCTCTCTTCAATCTCTTTAGCAATCTCTCTAGCCATTAGAACAGCTTCATCATCATTAACAAGTGTTGCATTAACAATAACTCTTACCTCTCTTCCTGCATTAATCGCATAGGCTTGTCGTACACCACTGTGTGATGATGCTATATCCTCTATCTCAGTTACACGCTTTAGAAAACTCTCTAATACCTCTCTTCTTGCACCTGGTCGTGCTGCAGAGAGAGCATCTGCTGCACACACTGCTCCACACTCTATAGAATGAATCTCCTGCTGACCATGATGTGCATAAATAGCATTAATCACTACATCACACTCGTTATAGCGACGACATACCTCAGCACCCAAATCAACATGGTTTCCATCATGATCATGCGTTAATGCTTTTCCAATATCATGCAAGAGCCCTGCTCTTTTGGCTAAAATAGGATCTCCACCCATCTCTGATGCCATAATCCCTGCCAGATGAGCAACTTCAAGAGTATGAGCCAAAGCATTCTGCCCATAGGAAGCACGGTATCGAAGTCTTCCTATAAGTTTCATCAACTCAGGGTGCATCACCCCAATGTTGAGCTCTGCTACTAACTCTTCCCCTTCTGAGAGAATTTTTGATTCAAACTCATCAGAAACTTTTTTAAATATCTCTTCAATCCGTGCAGGCTGGATTCTGCCATCTTCTATAAGAAGTTGCAATGTTTTGGTTGCTATTGCACGGCGATAAAGATTAAAACTGCTCACAAGTATCGCATTTGGCGTATCATCAATTATAATATCAACACCCAAAAGAGTCTCAAGCGCTTTGATATTACGCCCCTCTTTACCTATTATCCGTCCTTTTAACTCATCACTCTCAAGATGAACCAAATTGGTCAGCCTCTCACTTGCAAACTCACCTGCAAAACGACTTGTAGCCTGAGCTAAGATAAAGTTTGCTTTACGTTCTGCTTCCTCTTTAGCTTTACTTTCATAACGCCTTACAATATGAGCAACCTCACCTCGGGATTTCTCTTCTATCTTTTCAAGTAGAATCGCTTTTGCTTCCTCTTGTGTCATTCCTGCACAATGTTCTATAGCATGAAGTGCTTCGTCAATTTTTATTTCATAATCTTTTTTCAGTGAAGCGAGTGATCTCTCATTTCTCTCTAAATTAATTTTTTGTGCTTTAATAAACTTGAGTTTAGCGTTTATTTTTTCCTCTTCCTCTTGCTTGTAACGCTCAAATTTTTGTTCTTTTGATATTAATGCTTCTTCTCTTTGGCTTAGATCAGCTTTAGCTCTTGCTTTTGCACTTTCATACTCTTTTTTTGCCTCAATCTCCATCTCTCGAGATTTTAGGCGTGCACGCTCTAGTAGATTGTGCGCTTCATTTTCTATCGTATTTGCTTTCGCTTTGGCCTGTTGCACATATATATCAAAATTTGCACTTGCTATTTTTTTAGAGATGAAAAATCCTACGACCCCACTTACCGTGGCAATACCGCCACCAAGTAGTATCTCATTTAACATCTTGCATATCCTTATTTAACGCAATTTTTTTCTTTTTTACTGCTTTTGTCGGTGTTATTAAAATATCTCCTGTTACATCATAAGAGTCACATAAAGATTTTTTTGTATAGCATAGTTCTCTTTGTACAAAAATGGTATATGGTTTTTTTGGTAATTTTGCATAAAAGCGGTCATACATTCCTTTTCCAAAACCGATTCTTTGAAAATTACCATCAACGCCTACAACAGGAACTATGGCTATATCTATTTTATTTATTTTTCTATTTGTATTACCTGCTTCGAAAATACCAAATTTTTTTTTCCTCAGCGGCAGTCTAAATGGTACCATTTTAAAACTTTCGCCTTCCATAAATGGTACAAAAACAGAACTTTTTTTTCTTAGTTTTTGCAATGTTTTTACAACATCAGCTTCAAAATCGAGTGGATAGTAAAAAAGGATTTTTTTCCCTTTTGTTTTACCAAGAACACGCATCAGTTTTTTTTGTAACAATGCTGTTTTATAAACTTGATTGTGTTTTGGTGATTTTTTTATTGTTTTTAAACATTTTGTTCTAAAAATCGATTTTGTAAGAGTCATATTAAATCTTTATCGCTATAATTTTGCACATTAAAAACTCTTGTAGAAACAAGAGATTTATTTTACACAAAGAAAAAAAACAAAGGTCACTTTTTATGTTTAAAACAACAATTTTCATCCCTCTGCTTGCTGTTAGTTTATTTTTTCAAGCTTGTTCCAATGAAACAAAAAAAGAGCAATCCTCCACACAAAAAGCAAATGCTATTTTAAGTACAAATGAATTTCCTCTTCGCTCTATTGACAACACGCAACTCACACTGCAAAAAACAACACAGGGTTTTTATCTTCAAAACGATAAAAACAAACTCTTACTTATTGATGTATTTGCCACATGGTGTCCACCTTGTCAGGCATCAGCATCACATCTCTCTTCATTACAGAAAAAATATGAAAAAGATATTAAAGTGATAGGTGTTAGTGTTGAAGACAACATCGACAATGCAAAACTTCAAGAGTTTGCAACACAGCATAATGCAACCTATACACTTGTAAATTCTGATCAGAACCGTCGCCTTATTGATACTTTAGCAAAACAACTCAAACTAGGTAATAATTTTGGTATTCCACTTTTAGCGATTTATAAAGATGGCAAACTTATCCGTTTTTATCAAGGTGCTATTGAAGAAGAGTTCATAGAGAGCGATATTAAACGCGCATTAGGAAAATAGATGTTTGGCTTTATAAAAAAATCATTAGGAAAAACAGTTGATGCGATTAAAACGGTCGCTCCAAAAAGAAAGATTACTTTTACAAAAGATGAACTTGAAGATATTTTACTTGAGGCTGATGTTTCTTATGAACTTGTTGAGATTATTCTCAATGAGATATACCAAGAGAAGATTACTCGTGATATTTTACGTTCCAAACTTTTGGCAACTCTTGCATATACTACATATAAAGAGCCCGAATTTACACCAC
Source organism: Sulfurimonas sp. (assembly GCA_027068455.1). Taxonomy (GTDB): domain Bacteria; phylum Campylobacterota; class Campylobacteria; order Campylobacterales; family Sulfurimonadaceae; genus Sulfurimonas. The sequence goes on along the minus strand of JAMOSN010000057.1, from coordinate 20,347 downwards.
CTTTTATAGAACTAATCATTGGTGTCAATGGTGCAGGAAAGACTACTACCATATCAAAACTTGCACTTCGCTATAAAAATGAAGGAAAAAAAGTACTTCTAGGTGCAGGTGATACTTTCCGTGCAGCAGCCATTGAGCAACTTACACTTTGGGCAAAAAGACTTGATATTCCTATCGTTTCTTCAAAGCAGGGGCATGATTCTTCTGCTGTTGCCTATGATGCGATAGACTCTGCAAAAGCAAAAGGGTATGATAATGTCATTATAGACACCGCAGGAAGACTCCATACACAAACCAATCTTGCCAATGAGCTTAAAAAGATCAATCGTATCTGTAACAAAGCGCATGAAGGTGCACCTCATAGAACAATCCTCATCATAGATGGGACACAGGGAAACTCAGCAATTACACAGGCACAGGCTTTTAATGAGATGGTGGGTGTTGATGGTATCATCATCACTAAACTTGACGGTACCGCAAAAGGTGGAAGTGTTTTCTCTATCGCTTATGCCCTTGAACTTCCTATTTTATTTGTGGGTACTGGGGAACAGCCTGAGGATTTAACACCGTTTGACAAATATGAATTTGTAGATGGTTTACTTGATGCAATCTATGAACCTCAAGAGGATCAAGACACGCAAGAAGAGGAGGTTCAAGAATCTACTCAACAAACTGAGACTCAAGAAATTCAAGAAGAAACTATAAAAGAGGAAGCTCAAGAGACAGAAACAGAAGAAGAGATAGAAGACGAAAAAGAGGAACAACTAGAAGCCTTTCTTATAGATGAACGTCTTATACTTCTTAAAAGACTCTCCGATACAGAGGCTTTAGTCAACTATGCCAATACTCCTGTTGATACACATATCCAATATACAAACAACAAATGGCAGTATAAGCAGTAATATTATCCTTTTTTAAGGGATAATATTTCATTTTGTCATATTTTCAACAAACCAAACACTTTTTCTTTATAATACCCATCATATACAATCAAGGTAACTTTTATTATGGCGAAACAAAAAATACTTTACGAATGTCAACATTGTGGTATGACAACCCCAAAATGGATGGGCAAATGTACTAACTGTGGTGCATGGGACAGTTTTATAGAACTCAACCAACAGCAACAAGAGGTGATAAAACAAACAAAAAAATCTGCATCATCCAAACCAAAAGCAGTAAGTATAAACAAAATAGTGGAAGAGAAAGTTTACAGGTTTTCATCCCTTGACAATGAACTTGACAATGTTTTAGGTGGTGGTATAGTACCAGGAAGCCTCACCCTCATAGGTGGAAGTCCAGGGGTTGGAAAATCTACATTACTTTTAAAAGTAGGCTCAAATATCGCCTCAACTGGTCGAGATGTTCTCTACGTAACAGGAGAGGAGTCTGCTGGGCAGATCAAACTGCGTGCCAATCGTCTTAAATCAAATCATGATTCACTCTATCTACTGAGTGAAATTCGCTTAGAGCAGATTTTAGTTGAACTTGAGCATCGACATTATGATTTTCTCATCATTGACTCTATTCAAACCATCTATACAGAAAATATCTCATCAGCTCCTGGGAGTGTCACACAGGTTAGACAAATAACGTTTGAGTTGATGCGTATAGCAAAAGAGAAAGATTTGGCGATTTTTATCATCGGACATATCACGAAAGAGGGTTCCATTGCGGGTCCAAGAGTTTTAGAACATATGGTTGATACTGTACTTTATTTTGAGGGAGATTCTTCTCAGGAGCTACGCATACTTCGTGGGTTTAAAAACCGTTTTGGTGCAACAAGTGAAATAGGTGTTTTTGAGATGCGCTCAGACGGACTTGTGAGTGCCACAGATATAGCTTCAAGATTTTTCAACAGAGACTCCCAGCAAAGCGGCTCTGCTCTTACAGTCATTATGGAAGGGAGTCGCCCTATTATACTTGAAGTTCAAGCACTTGTAAGTGAATCACACACTCCAAACTCCAAACGTCAAGCTACTGGATTTGACAACAATCGTCTCAATATGCTTTTAGCACTTTTAGAGAGAAAGTTAGAGATTCCACTCTCTGGTTATGATGTATTTATAAACATAACAGGAGGGATAAAAATCACAGAGACCGCTGCTGATTTAGCTATTCTTGCCGCCATCATTTCAAGTTTTCGAGACCGTGCTATATCCAAAGAAACTATATTTATAGGTGAAGTTTCTTTAGTTGGTGATGTAAGAGAGGTTTATGGACTTGATGTAAGGCTCAAAGAAGCTAAAATGCAAAATATTACCAAAGCTCTTGTTGCGAAAAAACCACTTGAAAAAACTTCAATCAAAACTTTTATAGTCGATGAAGTAACAAAACTTTTAGAGTGGTATTAAATTAAGCAATATAAAGCTCCTTTTTTCCATATTAGTTGTATAATATCTCCATTAATATTTTGAAGGTGAAAAATGATAGACGCTGAATTTAGAAGTGAAGAAAGATTTTCAAGACTTGCATTAGCATATGAGACCCAAGAGGAAAAAGAACAAGTTAATCGATGTGTAGATAACATTATTACAAAATACTCTATGAAACCAGAGATACATATGACAAAGGTATCCAATGGCAAAGAAGTTCTTGTGATAGAATATCATGATGATATATCCAGAGAAGCAGGTGCGATTTTTGAAGAGATGATGCAGGCATTAGATATTAAAGCGTGTAATTAAAGTAAAGGGAATCTCCAATGAATTTACAAGAATATGCACAAGGTAACCAACTCTTTCGTACCTATTTTAAGAAAAACAAAGAGTCTTTGCTAGAACTTGTAAAGAGTGGACAATCTCCAAAAGCGCTTTTTATCGGTTGTTCCGATTCTAGAGTTATTCCCGATCTCATGGTACAGTCAAATCCTGGTGATTTGTTTGTTATTCGAAATGTTGGAAACTTCGTCCCACCTTATAAACCTGATGAAGATTTCCATGCAACAGCTTCAGGTATTGAATATGCAGTGAGTGTTTTAAAGGTTCGGGAGGTGATTATTTGTGGTCATACCCATTGTGGTGCATGCCAACACCTTTATGAGGAGATAGAAGATCCATCACTTATTCACACGAAGAAATGGTTGGAACTTGGAGAGAGTGCAAAAAAATCAGCGATTTTAAGTCTTGGCAATGATGCACCTCTTGATGCTCTTTTACGTTTAACAGAAAAACTTTCTGTGGTAAAACAGATAGAAAATATCTTAACATACCCTAATGTAAAACGTAAGTTTGAAAATGGTAATCTCCATATTCATGGCTGGTGTTATGATATAGAAACTGGTAAAATAGAATACTATGATGCTGATAGCTATGAATTTTTACCCTTAAATAATCTCTCAAAAGAGCAGGAAAATTTATAATCTTTTATAAATTTTGATATACTAACAACAATTATTATATTTTGAAGGAATAAAAATGGCTGAAGAAGAAACAAAAGAGGAAGAATCTGCCCCAAAAGAGAAAAAATCAAGTAACCTCTTAATGATTATCATCATTGTTATTTTGATTTTAATCATCGTTATTGGTGCAGTAGTCGCAATTCTTCTTATGAGTGAAGATGAAGAAGACACTACACAAAATACACCACCTCAGACTAAAGAGAAACAAATTTCCAATAAACCAAGAGGCTCTTCTGCTGTACTTGATGATACAAGACCTTTAAGTGAGATAGGCGTACTCTATCCTTTGGATACTTTTACTGTCAATTTAAAAAGTGATTCAGGAAGAAGATATCTTAAAGTAACAATGTCTTTGGAACTTGAAGGTGAAGAGCTCAGTCTTGAACTTGATGCTAAATCACCAGTGCTTCGTGATAGAATCATTAGAATTTTATCTTCCAAAACTCTTGAAGAAATCTCTTCAAAAAAAGGGAAACAAAAAGTTTCTCAACAAATTATGGATACACTTAACTCTATGATTACTGATGGGCAGATTAAAGGTATCTATTTTACTGAATTTGTCATTCAATAACCTCTTCATATGATCGGCATCGATATTATTAAACTCTCCAGAATGGAGCGCTTTTTAGAGCGCTTTGGAGAAAAAGCGCTACGAAGATTTTTACATCCTGATGAAATTTTACTTGTTAAAAACCATAAAACCGCTGCTGGATTTTGGGCAACAAAAGAGGCATTTTCAAAAGCTTTGGGAACGGGTATAGGAAAAGAGTGTAGTTTTTTTGATATAAGAATCTATAAGACGGATAAAGGTGCACCACATATTGCACTCTCAAAAAAGATTATACAAAAGTTTGAGATCTTAGATGTAGCACTCTCCATCACACATGATGGGGAGTATGCCATTAGTGTAGTAGATGTTCAAACACGCAACTCATCCACCACCGACAAAATCAAGCAGTTCTAACTTGTCACCTTCATGAAGGTGATGCTGACCCCACTCATCTTGTTTTACTATCTCCATATTAACAGCAGCAGCCATCACTTTACCCTCTAGTTGAAGCTCTTGTATCACTTCTAAAAGGGTAGCATTATCTTGAAACTCTTTGGTTTGACCATTAATGATTATATTCATAATACAACTCTTTTTATTTTTGGCAGATTGTATCTTGAAATGCTTAAACTTTCCATGCTTTATGTAAATTAAAGCTTGGAAATATACTCTGCTAAAGCATTAATCTCATCATCATTAAGCTTACCAGCCTGCCCTTTCATTATCCCTTTCATAGCACCACCATATGTACCGTTTTGATACCCTTTTAGTGTCTCAACAGTTTTGGATTTTTCCCATCCTTTAATCACTTTCGATTTATTTAAAGCAGATTTTGAACCATCTTTTCCATGACAAGCTGCACAACCATTAAAAAGTTTTGCCGCATCAATACTAGGTTGTGTATGTTCTTGTGTCTTTGCTTTTACTACTGCTAAATTTTTATCCACAACTTCAGTAGTAACAGATTCCACCTCTATCGCTTTTTCTTTCACTTGCGTAGCCAACTCTTTTGTAGTTTCTTGTACTTTTTTACTCACTTCTTCTTGTGCTTTAGTTGCACTTTGCGTCATCGACTGCTTTGTTTCTTGTGTTTTTTGTACTGTTTGTGTTTCTTCTTCTTGTATATGTTGCGTGTTATTTTCACTACATCCAAGTAAAAACAGTGCAACAACTGTTGATAATACTATTTTCATACGCTTTCCTTCTACTATTTAAAAGTTATTGTACAATAATTTAAACTATATTTTCGATATAATTACAAAAAATTTTAACAACGGCACTATAAACTATGAACTTTGAACCATATCCATTTGAAAAACTCAACGCTTTACTTCAAGATATTACACCAAATCCAGCATATACACCCTCTGTTCTTACAATAGGTGAGCCACAATTTGAAACACCAGCTTTTATTCAAGAAAAGTTATGCGCAAGCAGTGCACTTCTTCAAAAGTATCCAAAAACAACAGGAGAAGCATCACTAAGAGAAGCAATGCTCTCTTTTGTAAAAAAACGTTTTAATGTGACACTTACAAACGAAGAGATTATCCCAACATTTGGAACAAGAGAGGTTTTATTTAACTTTCCACAGTTTTTGCTCTTTGATAAAAAAGAGCCTGTTATGGCTTACACAAACCCTTTTTATCAAATATATGAGGGAGCAGCAATCGCTACACGCTCTCAAACTATCCATCTTAACCTTGATGCTAAAAATAATTTTCAACCCAAAATAGATGAAGATAAACTGGCATCTTGTGATTTGGTTATCATAAATTTTCCAAACAATCCAACAAGTGCGACACTATCGCTTGAAGAACTTTCTAAATGGGTGGAACTTGCACTCAAATATGATTTTGTTCTTTTAAATGATGAGTGTTACAGCGAAATATATACAAAAACACCACCCCCGTCACTCTTAGAGGCTTCTTTGGCTGTTGGTAACACGCAACATAAAAATATACTTGTTATCAACTCCATCTCCAAGCGCTCTTGTGCTCCTGGACTTCGTTCAGGTTTTATCGCTGGAGATGCGCAAATACTCAAAGAGTATATGAAGTATCGTACCTATGTCGGATGTGCTTCCCCTCTTCCACTCCAAAGTGCAGCAGCAGCAGCATGGAATGATGAGGAACATGTTGCTTTGTCACGTGAAATCTATACAAAAAATTTCGCTATTGCCAAAGAGATTTTAGGAGTTGAGATTCCAGAAGCAACCTTTTATATCTGGTTGCGTGTTGAAGATGCACTTACATTTACAAAAAAGCTCTATAAAGAGTACAATGTTAAAGTACTTCCAGGAGAGTTTTTAGCAAGAGAGAATGCACAGGGCAATAATCCAGGTACTGGATATATACGAATAGCTCTTGTAGAGTCTGAAGCAAAAACAAAAGATGCATTACAAAGAATTAAGGAGTGTTTAGGTGAGTAAAGAAGAGAGTTTAAAACAAAAGATACTACACGCACACAAAGATGAAGATATAGCCTCTTTATATATGATGGAACAAGAAGCTCATGAGACTTTTGATGAAGAAACACTCCATGGATTTTATGCAAACATTTTAGATTTAGCTCTTGAAAAACTTACAAATACATTAGAAGCCCACAGAAAAATGGATATGCAAGATGTTCAGGACTTTGCAACACTCCGCGCACTCTATGAATATGCCATAGAGCATTACAGTGCTGATGACAAACCAAGTGCGGCAGCACTCTTTGAAGTGCTCAGTGGTCTCAGTAATGATCCAAAATTTTCAGATGCGATGAAAATCCATTGGATTGCAGCACAGGAAAATCTTGTGTTTGAGAATTTTTTAGATACGATAGCAGATATTGATGCTACTCAAAAAGCGGGAACTTTTTATATAGGTGAGTTTCAACAAAAGGCACAAGAATTGCTTGAGAAGACCCAAAAGAAGGGGAAATAGCAGATGAAAATACATTTTATCGGAATTGGTGGCATAGGTATCTCAGGGCTTGCACAATATATGCATTACCAAGGGCATGAGGTGAGTGGTTCTGATATTAAAGAAACACTTATTACACAAAAGCTTCAAAAACTTGGTATCAAAGTGACTGTACCACACCAAAGTGAAGCTATTGATGATCAGGATTTAGTAGTTCACTCTGCTATTATTCGCCCTGACAATCCAGAGATCATAGCAGCAAAAGAAAAAGGTATCGAGGTTTTAGCAAGACGCGAAGCATTACTTAAAATCCTCAATGACAAAAAAGTGTATGCTGTAGCTGGAGCGCATGGGAAAAGTACAACAACCGCTATTTTAGCTTCTATTATGGATGGAAGTACCATTATTGGTGCAGAGTCAAAGGCTTTTGGTTCCAATGTTCGTTATGATGCGACCAATGACACTATGATTTTTGAAGCAGATGAAAGTGATGGAAGCTTTATCAATGCCAATGCTCACTGTGCTATTGTTATCAATGCTGAGCCTGAGCATATGGAATACTACGACTACAATTATGACCGTTTTTACGATTCTTACAAACGCTTTATCAATGAAGCACCAAAAAAAGTACTTAATGCAGAAGACCCGTTCTTAGCAACACTTATAGATGAAGTTGAGGCAACATGGCTCTACCCCAGCAAAGATATAAAAAATATAAAATATGTTCTTATAGACAATGAACCCCATACCCGCTTTGTGCTTAAAGATTTAGGCTCTTTTGATGTTTGGGGATTTGGCAAACATATAGCACTTGATGCGGCATTGGCTATTTTGGCGGCATCTGATTCTATGGATATAGAAACCATTAGAAAAAAGCTCCTTGGTTTTAAGGGGATTAAAAAACGTTTTGATATTGTTGGACTTGAAAAGGAGAGTGTTATCATTGATGATTACGGTCACCATCCAACAGAGATAAAAGCAACTTTTGAATCGGTCAAAGAGTATGCCGAACTTAAAGGTTTTGACAAAATCACAGCTATTTGGCAACCCCATAAATACTCACGTACCATCGATAATCTTGATGCTTTTATAGAGTGTTTTCAAGGTGCTCAAGAGCTTATCATCCTGCCTGTTTGGGCAGCTGGAGAAGCACCAAGAGAGATAGATTTTGCCAAAAAATTCAAAAACTACAACCTTACAATGGCCGATACCATCAAACGTTCAAAAAATAAAATACGTGTTTTAAAAGATCATGAGGAGTTAAAAACTCTTGACAAAGGGCTTATTATCGGTTTTGGTGCCGGTGATATCACATACCAGATAAGAGGTGCAAACTAAGTGGCATATATTTATGGACTCATTATTGTTGCTCTTTTCTTTGCAACAATGCACTACTTTACAGAACTTGATAAAAAGCAAAAAATAATTGCCACTACCGTTGTTTTTCTTATTATTTTTAGTGCTATTGTTTACAATAAATACAATCAGGAACAACAGGCAAAACTACTTGCCATACAAACAAAATTTGAACAGGGAAAAACACTTCTTTGTAATGGTGTCGAGGTCAATCAAACTCAATTTTCTTTGAGTATTGGTACATTTACTTTTATAGGTAAAGAGAACACGCCACACTATGCAGAGATGATAAACGCTTCAACATGTCAGTAAAAGATTCCAACACGCAACTCGATGTGCTTATAGCACAACTCGACCTCAAAGAGCATATAACTCAGTTTCAAACATTTTTCTCTCGTGAGCACACTTTATACATTCAAGGTGATCAGGAACTCCATTTTCGTTACATAAAAGCACTTGATGCCCTAGAGTTTAAAGCACCTCCAAAAGTAACAGACTTTACAACACTCAAACTCCACCTCAAGAAACATGGGGTGCTTAGTTTTGAACAAATATTTGAAATAGTTAAAGTGGTACGTTATTTTCGCTATTTTGGTAAAAAAGAACTTGATGGCATTTTAAAACAGTGGATGGATAAGATCATCATCCCTGAGAAATTTCAAGAGATTGAAAAATACTTCACACATGACGGTAAATTTGAAGAGAACCTTGATGAGAACCTTTTTCAACTCTCAAAGCGTGTTCAAGAACATAAAAACGATATCAGCGGCTCACTCAAACGGCTTATGAACAGTTCAAAAATTGCCCCTTACCTTGTGGACACGCAAGTACACTTCATCAACAACGAAGAGTGTTTACTTGTTCGCGGAGGATTTAACCATGTACTCAAAGGTGCTGTAATTGGAAGAAGCAGTGGTGGCTTTTTTTATGTTGCACCCGATTCAATTTTAAAAGCAAAAGAGAAGATTCGCTTTATTGAACAGGAGCGGGAAGCTATCTTTTACACGTATGCCAAAGAGTTTTCAACAAAACTTGCAGAGCTTTTGCCTTTTATCAACTTTATAGACAAAGAGTTTGATAAGTTTGACAACTATCAAGCACGTGTTATGTTTGCTCGCTCACAAAATCTTGAACTGCTTAAGAGTAAAAACGATACCAAAATCATTTTAAAAGATTTTATCCACCCTGCACTTCACAATGCAAAACCCATTAATGTAGATTTTTCAAAAAATATTTTAATGATTACAGGGGTAAATGCTGGTGGAAAAACGATGCTTTTGAAATCGATTTTAGCTGCTACATTTATGGCAAAATACACCATCCCCATGAAAATAGATACCCATAAAAGTCATATAGGTAACTTTAAAAAAGTACTTGCCATCATTGATGATCCACAAAATGTGAAAAATGATATCTCAACATTTGCAGGAAGAATGCAACAATTTAGCAAAATATTTGAACATAAAAATATCTTGGTGGGTGTCGATGAGATAGAACTTGGAACCGACTCTGATGAAGCGGCAGCACTTTTTAAGGTGATTCTTGATGATTTGATCAAACGGGGACAAAAAGTGGTAGTCACCACCCACCACAAACGACTCGCTGCACTTATGGCTGACCGTGATGATGTTGAGCTTATGGCTGCTATCTACGATGAGGAAGCTCGTCGCCCAACGTATGAGTTTATGCAGGGTATCATTGGGAAAAGTTACGCTTTTGAAACAGCAAGTCGCTACGGCATTGCACACACTTTGGTTGAAAAAGCCAAACAGGTTTATGGGGACAACTCCGAGAAGCTCTCTTTACTTATAGAGCGAGGCAGTCAGCTTGAGCGAGAACTCAAACACAAACACAAACAAGTGGATGAGAAACTTGAAAATTTACAAAAGAAAGAGCGTCTTCTTCAAGAACAAAAAGAGCAACTTCTTCAAGAACTCGAAAAAGAGAAACAAAAACTTAAAAAAAGTTATGAAGATGCCATCAATGAAGCAAAAAAAGCTGCTCGTGGTGATGATATTAAAGAGATTCACAGAGCTATGAACAAGGCAAACAAAAAACTGCCAAAAGAGCAAAAAGCACCAATAAAAAGAGAAATAGAGTTCCATGTTGGTGATGAAGTCAAGTACCACACCCAAAGCGGTACTATTGTAGCTATGAAAGGGAAAAATGAAGCGATGGTTGAGATAAACGGTATGAAAATCCGTGTCAAAACCAAACATCTCAAACCTACAAAGATTCTCAAAACACAACCAAAAACCGATGTGAGTGTCAATGTGACAAAAAAAGCGGGTCTTAAATGTGATCTTCACGGTATGCGTGGTGATGAAGCGTGTGAAGTGCTTGACAAGTTTTTAAATGATGCGCTTATCAATGGCTGGGATGAAGTGATTGTCTATCACGGCATAGGTACAGGGAAGCTCTCTTATGCAGTCAAAGAGTTTTTAAAACACCATCCACGGGTAAAGAGTTTTGAAGATGCTCCACAACATCTTGGTGGCTTTGGTGCCAAAATCGTTCATCTGTAACTATGCAAACACCAAACCATACTATCTTCGTCCATTATGAAAATGATGATTTTCTCATTCTCTATAAACCTGCCAATCTCAACTTCCATTCAGAAGATAACGAGGCTGGCTGTGTTGTGCTTGCGCAAAAGATGTTTCACCCTAATCTTTTAAGTGTTCACAGGCTTGATAAGATGACTTCGGGTCTTTTGATACTTGCCAAGTCAAGTAAAGTTGCCAATGATTTTGCCACCATGTTTCAAAATAAAGAGATTCAAAAATATTATCTAGCCATTGCAACAAAAAAACCAAAGAAAAAGCAAGGGTGGATAAAAGCAGATATGGCACTCTCAAGAAGAGGAAGCTACAAGTTACTTCAAAGCAAAAACAATCCAGCCGTTACGCAGTTTTGTTCAAAATCTATTCAACCCAATGAGAGACTTTTTCTTCTCAAACCCTATACAGGCAAAACCCATCAGTTGCGTGTTGCACTCAAAAGTATAGGTGCCCCCATAGTAGGAGATATCCGCTATGCTAATGCTATAGACGCAAAAAAAGAGCAAAGGGGATATTTGCATGCTTATGGACTCACCTTTAACTATAAAAATACAACTTACCACTTTACACTTGCACCTTTAGAGGGGGAGAGATTTGTAAGTGATGCTTGCAAAGAAGCTCTCAAAGAGTATGCTACACCATGGGAGGTACTGTAAAAATGAAAAAAATTGCCATTATTGGAGCAGGAGCTAGTGGACTTTTATGTGCGATAGAGTGTGCAAAAAATGGTCTTAATGTTACTGTTTTTGAACAAAATTCCAAACCTGCCAAAAAGATTTTAGTCTCAGGTAATGGACGATGTAATATATCCAACACGCAACTCTCACCACAAGATTACTTTTCACAAAATCCATCTTTTGTTACATATGCGCTCCAAAATTTTGACTACAAAGCGTTTGAAAAATATGTATCAGATATGGGACTTGTACTGCAAAGAACAGATGATGGCAGAGTCTATCCCCTCTCCAATGAAGCAAAATCAGTAGCAACACTTTTGATGCAGCACGCAACACTTTTAGGTGTGAAGATTTTAACCGATACAAAAATCACAACACTTACTCCACTTTTTAAAGACTATGATGCAGTTGTTGTTGCCACAGGAAGTGAAGCTGCATCCCATCTTGGCGGTTGTGCAGACGGATACACATTTGCACAGGAGTTTGGACATACCATCATCCCAACATTTCCAAGTCTCGTGCAGCTTCATCTAAGAGAGAAGATTGTCAAAAAGATGACAGGGGCAAAAATCTTTACAGAGGTTTCACTCTATATAAATGGACAAAAAGAGATGCAGACACAAGGAGATGTGCTTTTTAGCAACTATGGTGTTTCAGGGTTTGCGATTTTGGATATTTCACACTTTGTGAGTGAGGCACTTTTACATTTTCAAGCTGTTGATATCAGTATCAATCTCTTACCAGAGTTTACGATACAAAAACTCTCCAACCATATACAAAAAGTTGCAAAAGCAAATCCTCTTTTAAGCATAGAAGATATTTTGGCAGGGCTTTTACCTCAAAAGATACTCAAAGCTGTTTTGGAAACGCTAGATATACAACACGCAACACCCATCACAACAAAGCTTACAAAAAAAATAGCCAATCAAATCCTTAACTGGAAATTTGAAGTTACTGACACCCATGGATTTAGACACGCAGAGGTAAGTGGCGGTGGTGTTAACACGCAAGAGATAAATCCTAAAACCTTTGAATCCTACAAAAAAAAGAACCTCTATTTTACAGGAGAGGTGTTAGATGTTGTGGGTCGCCGTGGTGGATTTAACTTTGCTTTTGCCTGGGCGAGTGGCTATTTGGCAGCACAGGATATTATTAAAAAGAAGCTTCATCATAATTAAATATTATTTTTGATATTATAAGAAAAAGAGTAGTATGAGATTTCCAAATGCCAATGATATTGCAAGTATAAATGTAGTTTCTATTGATATCAATCAAACAATTAGTGAAGCGATTGGGAAGAAGAAACTGCGTTCGATTCTAACTTTGCTATAATAAGGTTAAAAGAAAACAAAAAGGATACATAATGTCAACACCTTTAATTATTCTCATAGTTGTTATTATACTTTTGATTTTAATGTACAACTCTTTAGTTGCAAAAAAGAATCAGGTAGAAAATATCTTTGCTTCCATCGATACGCAACTCAAAAAACGTTATGACCTCATACCAAATCTTGTTGCCTCTGTCAGTAAATATATGGAGCATGAGAGATCTATACTTGAAGATATTACTAAACTGCGTGCTGAAGCAAACAAACCAAATATTTCAGATAATGAAAAAATAAAACTTGATGCACAGATTACTTCAGCATTAGGTTCTATAATGATTGCAGTTGAGAACTATCCAGAACTCAAAGCCAATGAAAATGTGATTCATCTCCAGCATACTCTCTCTGAGGTAGAGGAACAAATAGCAGCAGCTAGAAGAGCATACAACCAAGCTGTAACGGACTACAACAATGCTTTAGAGCAGATCCCTACAAACTTTATGGCAAATGCTATGGGTTATACACGCAAAGAGGTGTTTGAGATTCCTAAAGAACAAAGAGAAAATGTTAATGTAAAAGAGCTTTTTGCATCTTAAAATATGAAAACAGTTAGTGAACTCACCGATATTTATTATAAACATCTTTATCCGTCACTTCAAGAATTGGAAGATGAGCGTAAAAAAATAAAAAATAAACTTATTGGTATAGGTTTTTTTTATACACTTTTAATAGGGATAATCACTCTTTTTCTTTTAAGTTATGATGCCAGTACTGAAGCTCTTTTTGGAGTTGTTTTTATCTATATAGCAGGAATGGGATTTTTATACAGGTGGCTTATTAAAGACTATACAAATGATTTTAAATTTAAAATTATTGCACCTTTGATAAAAGCAATCGATAAAAATCTCACCTACTCACCATCACTTCATCTGCCATCACATTACTTTGTCCAATCTAAACTCTTTACAAGTGAACCTGACCGTATAACTGGCAATGACTATGTTCAAGGAACAATAGATAATGTTGCTATCAAATTCTCCGATCTTCAGGTAGAAACAAAACATGAAAATTCCAAAGGAAATGAAGAATACACAACTATCTTTATGGGTTTATTTATCGTCAGTGAATTTAACAAGAACTTTCACGGACGTACAGTTATTTTACCAGATACTGCACAAAAAACATTTGGTGATTATTTAGGACATCTCTTGCAACAAAATAATTTTCAAAGAGCTGATTTGGTAAAGATGGACAATCCTGCATTTGAAAAAGAGTTCGTTGTTTATGGAACAGACCAAATCGAAGCACGTTATATTTTAACACCAGCTTTTATGGAAAAACTTCTTATCCTTAAAAAACGCTCCAAACACCCTGTATCTGTCTCATTTGTCAACAAAAATATCCATATAGCCATTGAATATAATAAAGACTTATTTGAACCATCTGTATTTCATTCACTTTTAAAGTATAAAATAGCGATGGAATATATACAAACTCTTCATTTAGCCGTTGGCATCATAGAAGAGTTAAAACTCAATAAAAAACTCTGGAGTAAATTATGAGAATAAAAGCAACACTTACAGCCTTGCTGCTAACACTCAACCTTAGTGCCCTCACAGTAGGAGAAACACCAAAACAAGTGATAATCGAAGGTGATAACGGTGGACTTGTCAAAGATGGTTCTGCTTGGAACTCAAATACCCTCAAAGGAAATGTATTTGTTATGTTTTATGTAGATCCTGATGAAAAAGATGTAAATGAACACTATACACAAGCTCTTAAAAAATTTAAAAAAGAGAACAATCTTCATTTTCAAAGTATAGCCATTATCAATCTTGCTGCAACATGGAAACCAAACTTCGTTATAGAAAAAATCCTTAGCTCCAAACAAGAAGAGTTTCCAAATACTATCTATGTAAAAGATAAAAGCTCTGTACTTGTCAAAGAGTGGGAAGTAGCAGATGATGCTTCTAATATCATCATATTTGATAAAGATGGTAAAGTGCTTTTTTATAAATCTGGAGCTATGAGTGATGATGATACAAACAAATCTTTTAAACTGATAAAGGAAAACCTCTAAAATGGATAATGAACCAAGTATTCTCTCAAAAAGTCTAAAGGATCTCTTTACTGCAAAAATGTTGCAGTACTCCATTCTTCCTTTCGTACTTTCTATGATTGTTCTTTACATACTCTTTTTTGTAGTTGCTGGTATTGGTCTTGACCAGCTCGGTACAATGACTGTAGAGAGTTCACAGATGAGTATCGAAAACGGTGTACCTCATACTGAAAGTTTTTCAGCAACTTTAGAAGACACAGCAATCATCAAGTTTTTAATGAGCAGTGCATTGACATCATGGATAGCTTCATTTCTAGTCTATACCATTGGTGGTTTTATAACACTTTATGCTTCTATATTTGTAGCTGTATTAATTATCGGTTTTTTAACACATTCAATCTTGTATGAAATAAAAATACGCCACTATGATGATGTAGAGATGATTGGATATTCCAACGCTATTGAAGGGATTGTACTAACCATAAAGTGGGCTTTGGTTATGGTTGTATTGTTTATTGTATTTGTTCCATTGTATTTTATCCCTGTTATCAATGTGATAGCTTTTAACTTTCCCCTTTACTACTTTTTTCATAAGATGATAACCTATGATGTAAGTTCAAACATCTGCACAAAAGAGGAAGCAATGAAGATCAAGTTTTTCCATGGCAGCACACTGCGAATGAAAACTTTAGCACTCTATCTTCTTTCACTTATCCCTTTTGTTATCTTTTTTGCTTCTGTATTTTATGTTATCTATTTGGGGCATAGCTACTTTATAGAGGTAAGAAAATTACGGAGTGAAGCTTAGTCTTCCTCTTTATCTGCTTCTTTCATAACCAAGGATGTATAGTTTTCATCCTTGGGAACAAGCCCTGCTTCATATAAAAACTGACTTGGCAAAAAATTTTGTTTTTTAATCTTGTCATATTTTGCATAACTCAGATAGAGAATATCTTTGGCTCGTGTGACTGCAACATAAAAAAGTCGTCTCTCTTCATCAAGACTGCCACCTCGAACCATAAGCTTACGGTTTGGAAAGCGTCCATCCATCAAATCAACAACATATACTTCTTTATACTCAAGCCCTTTACTTGCGTGTACACTCAAAAGATTCACACCCTCCCCTTGTGTTAAGTCTGAAGAGCCAAGTATCATCGCATTTAAAAATCTATCATGTTCACCGTAAGGTTTTGCCAACTCTTGCAGTAAAACCATCTTGCGTGTTATACGTGTTTTAGACTCCTCTCTTTGTTTTTCATCGACACTTCCATCTTTAAGTGTTGCTCTTTTTGTGGAAAGTACATCAACTATGTAACCAAAGAGTTCAGAAGATGCGATTTTTTTTACAACAGTTTTAGGTTGTTTAATCCCTTTTAAATCTCTAAATAACAAATAAAAATTATGTAAAAAAGTTGCATTGTCTTTGGTGAGTTTGGGATGCTTTAAAATAGGATTTTTCATAAACTTTGCTTCAAAACCGAGTTTTGCAAACTTGCCCACAGCTCCAAGCTCTATAAAGTCATCAAAAAGACCTAACTGATGATTGAGTTTTCTTTTTTCAAAAGGATTTTTTATAGATTCATCTGCCGCATAAAGACCATAAAACAACTTTCCATGCCCAAGAGTTTTCAGTGCAATATAGAGCTCTTTTGCCATCGCACTTCCAATCCCCCGTGCAAACTCAAAAAGATGAATAAATGCCATCATATCAGCCTCATTTACTAACAAAGTATATAAATCCAGGATAGCTTTAACTTCCCGAGAATCAAAAAAACTTGTACCCCCTTTTCGTTTACACTTTATACCAAGTTCACGAAGTCCAACTTCTATCCCATCAGCTGAGGAGTTATTGCGAAAGATCACCGCTATATCTTCATGTGGCGTTTGAGATTCCTGAATCTTTGCAGCAACACCATGATACTGATCAAAAAGTTCATCAAATGCCAGCAACGTCGGTGCTTTTGCATCAAATTTGCGTGTTACTTCCAGTTTTTTAGGATAGATACGTTCATTAATCTCTATTACTTTATTTGCCAAAGAGAGTATAGGCATACTTGAACGGTAGTTCTTTGTAAGCGTATGAACAACAGCATCAGGATATTTTTTTGTAAAAGAAGCGATGATATTGATATCCGCACCATTAAAGGCGTAAATCGACTGATCATAATCACCTACACAAAAAAGTGAAGGTGGTTGCATTGCATCGATAAGTGTGCCTTGAAGTGCATTGGTATCTTGATACTCATCAACAAGCACCTCTTTGTAGCCTAGATTTTCGTTTTTACACATAGCACGAAAATGTAAAAGCAGATCATTAAAGTTAACAAAACCGTATTCTGTTTTCAAAGCTTCAAACTCATCAACAATATCGGCATATATCATGGCAAAGAGTTCATGTTCTGGATAGTTCTCAATAAGCCAGCTTTCAAAATCTTTACTCAGTTCTGTATTTTGGTAATAAGAATACAAATCATATAGATGGTTCCCACCGTATGGTGGTACTTCTGCATCTAAATGCCCAAAAGAGCGTTTTTCATAAACAGAGCGAAAAAGGGTTTTGAGCTCTCGTTGTTGCTTTAAAACTATCTTTTTATCTTTTTTTTTCAACCATCTGTAGCTTACAGCATGAAATGTCCCAGCATCTATTTTTTTGGCAACTTCACTTCCAAAATATTCTGCTACACGAGCTACCATCTCAGCAGCAGCTTTATTGGTAAAGGTAAGGAGTAAAATCTCTTGAGGTGCAATACCATTTTGAAGAAGATAGGCGATACGACCAACAATAGTTGATGTTTTTCCTGTTCCTGCAGAGGCGATAATAAGGTTTTTACTTTGTGTAGATGTAGCAGCAGCGTGCTGTTCTTCATTAAGACGTGATAAAGGCATGGCGGGATTATACTTTTTTTATGATTAATTTTCCCATATTTTTTTTTGTATCAAAATTTTGATACTTTTAATAAGATTTAATAAATCTATATGTTAGGATTTTATTAATAACATTATTTAGATAGGAATTTTTATTATGCAGCAAATAGACAAAAAGATATTGGAAGTGATATCAAATGAAACAAAAGATTCTATAGACCAACTTAATGTTGTTACTCCAAGTATGTATGCTTCCATTTTTTCTGAATTTGCTTTAAAACATAACCAAACCATAGAAAATGAAGAGGAGTTGGCTCATGATCTTATGAAAACAGAATGTTCCAATCTTACTGAACTCCAAGATCAAGCCTCTAAAAGTGTTCAAGTACTTAGTAAAAATACTTCTAAGGCAATTCACGCCATCAAAGAAAAAGATAACAACATATTAAATGATATTTTAAAAGAAACAGAATCACTCAGATATGAGATAGAAAAACTAAAAGCTTCTGTATATAAAGATGAACTTACTCATGTTTATAACAGAAAATGGTTGCATGACAACTATATTGATGAAGAATCTCAATTATTTAAAACAAATGGTATCTTAGCAATCATCGATCTTAACTATTTCAAACAAATTAATGACACTCATGGGCATGTTATAGGTGATAAAGTACTTATCTTTATAGCCAACCAACTTAAAAAAATCGATAAAAATATTGTACGCTATGGTGGTGATGAGTTTATAGTTCTTTTTGATAACAACTTTTCTCTCAAAAACATTAAACAACTTCTTCATGAAACTAGAGAGACTATTTTAACTAAAAAACTCAAAGCTCATGATACAACTTTTAAAACAAGCTTCTCATATGGAATCACCCCTTTTAAAAAAGGTGATGAACTCGGCACAGTGATTGAACTTGCAGATAAAAATATGTATAAAGACAAGATAGAGATTAAAAAACGTATCACTGGCATATAACCATCTAATCTTTTTATAACCACATTTTGGCTATAATCGCGCAATTTTTAAATCACAGATTTTAAGGCGATTATATGTCAGATAACAAATACAATCCACAAGCTACAGAAGATAGATACTACAAAATTTGGGAGGAGCGCAAATACTTCGAAGTTGATGGCAACAAAGCTATCCAAGAAGAAGGCAAAAACTTTGCCATCATGATGCCACCACCAAATGTTACTGGACGTCTTCACATCGGTCACGCACTTACATTTACACTCCAAGATATCATCACTCGTTACAAAAGAATGGATGGGTACAAAACTCTCTGGCAACCAGGAACAGACCACGCAGGAATTGCTACACAAAATGTTGTAGAGAAGCAGCTTCTTGCTGAAGGAACAACAAAAGAAGAGATTGGCCGTGAAGCATTTTTAGAGCGTGCTTGGAAATGGAAAGCTGAATCTGCTGGTATTATGACAGAACAACTTCGTAAGATGGGTGTTTCTCCTGCATGGGAGAGAGAGCGTTTTACAATGGATGAAGGATTGCAAAAATCTGTACGTGAAGCATTTGTTCATCTGTATAATGAGGGTCTCATTGTTCGTGGTAACTATATGGTCAACTGGTGTACACACGATGGTGCTCTTTCAGATATTGAGGTGGAACATGAAGAAGAAGATGGTAAATTTTACCACATCAAGTATCCTTTTGCTGATGGAAGCGGCTTTGTAGAGGTTGCTACAACACGTCCTGAGACATATTTTGGTGATACGGCTGTTATGGTACATCCTGATGATGAGCGCTACAAAGATATCATCGGTAAAGAGATTCAACTCCCTTTACTTGATAGAACGGTAAAAATAATCGCTGATACGCACGTAGATATGGAGTTTGGTACTGGTGTGGTAAAAGTAACTCCAGCTCATGACCAAAACGACTACGAGGTTGGTAAACGACACGATTTGGAGTTTATCACTGTTTTTGATGAAAAAGGTATTTTAAATGAATACGCTGGTGAGTTTAAAGGCTTAGAGCGTCTTCAAGCACGTGACATTATCGTAAAACGTCTTGATGAAGAGGGATTTATCGTAAAAATCGAAGACCACAAACACCAAGTGGGGCATTGTTATCGCTGTAAAAATGTAGTGGAGCCTTACATCTCAAAACAATGGTTTGTACGTAAAGAGGTAGCTGATAACTCTATCAAAAAAACAAATGACGGTGAAGCAAAATTTTTCCCACCACACTGGATAAACTCTTACAACTCTTGGATGGGTGAGCTTCGTGACTGGTGTATCAGCCGTCAACTTTGGTGGGGGCATCAGATCCCTGTATTTTATTGTGATGATTGTGGACATGAGTTTGCATCAACTGAAGAACACCCTGCTGCGTGTCCAAAATGTGCTTCTAAAAACTTCACACAAGACCCTGATGTACTAGATACTTGGTTCTCTTCTGCACTATGGCCTTTTTCAACGTTAGGTTGGGGAAATGGTGATGTAGAGATGGACAAACTCTTCAAGTCTGAAGATATGAAAGAGTTTTATCCAAATGCACTCCTTATCACTGGATTTGACATCCTCTTCTTCTGGGTTGCTCGTATGATGATGATGGGTGAGCACTTTATTGGTGAGCTTCCATTTAAAGATATCTATCTTCATGCTCTTGTTCGTGACGAAAATGG
>JAMOSN010000056.1 GCA_027068455.1 Sulfurimonas sp. | reverse complement strand
CAATCAAACACACAACTTAAAATCCATTACGATAAAACATTAGAGATAACATCACCTGATGATATATATTTTAGTGTTAATGGCTCTAGCTATATCATTAAACAGCTTCATATTATACTTCAAGATAATATCTTAAAACTCAAAAGAACAACACTCTCTATCGGTGATTATATTACAGCAAAATTATATGCGAAATATCGTTTAGAGGAGAAAACTGCTTCTATAAGTTTAAATAACTTCACACTTAAAAATCCAAAAAATGACGAAATCCTCTACCAAAAGAAAAAAATAATGCTCTTTGCAAAATTATATGATGATAGTGTTTTTATCAGTTCAAAGGCTCTTAATGCAGACTTTATATCAAATCAACAAGGATGGCGACTCAATATTGATTCACTTGGGCGAGTTGCAAGCAACTCTGCAATTCTTAAACAATATCAACTTACAAAAGGTAATATTAGTTTTTACAGAAATGCGAATCATAAATATACTCATTTCAAAGGTGATATCGAATATCCTTTTGGTATTATCTACAAGAAAAACAACCCTGTGAAAACTTATCATATTGAAGGAGAGCTCAAATCCAAAGGTACATTTGATATTATGATAAATGACACCATAAGTGTTTCTATGCGTGATAAACTCCAACTTACAATCTATGATGAGATATTAGACCTGGATCAAATATTTTCAGCTATAAAAACACTCCATACCAAAGATGAAAATACTTCATCTTTAAATATTATACTCAAAGCTATCAACACGCAACTTTATCTTGGGAATGAACGATATGTGCTCTCAGACCATATAACATTGCAATATTACAATAGTATCCTTACTGTACAACTACAACACGCAACAGGGACAGCTGGGCTTCGATATCAAGACAATAAATTTCACCTTTATGGTCAAGGATTTAACGATAAGTTCATGGATAAGTTATTATCGCTTTCAAAGTTTTCTGGCGGTACTTTAGAATTTTCACTCAATGGAACACTTGATGATTATAAAGCACTCTTTTTTATTAGTAACACAACCATGAAAGAATATATCTTACTCAATAATGTTTTGGCATTTATCAATACTGTACCTTCTCTTATAACCTTCTCCATTCCAGGGTATTCTAAACATGGTCTTAAAGTGAAACAGGCATATATAAATTTTCGAGCAAAAAATGATCTATTTGATATTTCAGATATCTATCTTGATTCAAAAGAGCTTAAAATTGTAGGGAAGGGAAAAGCAAGTATCAAACAGGATATGATTGATATTATTCTTAATCTTAAAACAGACCTTGGAAGTAACCTTTCACAAGTTCCTTTGGTTGGATATGTCCTTTTAGATGGAGATACTATCTCAACAACATTAAAGATAAGTGGAAAGCTTACTGATCCAAAGGTAGAATCACTCATAGCACAAAATGTTGCAGTAGCTCCTTTAAATATTATTAAAAGAACACTAACATTACCTTATAAGCTTCTCAAAGATACAGCAGATGCTTTAAAAAATCTCAACAAATAACAAAATATTATTCATTTCTAAGAACTGTTAAAATATCAACTTCGCTCGCTTTCTTTGCAGGATAGTATGAAGAAATAACAACAATTGCAAAAGCACCTGAGATTATCATAAAGAAGTCTTGCAGGCTTAGATCAAGTGGCAGTGTAGAGGTTGGATATACATCTTTTGGCAAATGTATAATATCAAATGTTCCAAGAACCCATATACCGCTAAGACCTAAAACAACACCAGCCAGTATCCCACCTATCCCTATGACAATACCTAAATACAAAAATACTTTTTTAATCTCCGTTGTTGTAGCGCCCAAAGCTAAAAGGAGTGCTATCTCCCCTCGTCTGTTCATCACTGTCATTAGAAGCGATGAGATAATATTAATAGCTGCAATAAGGATTATAAGCATTAAAACAATAAAAAGTGAAGCCTTCTCCATCTCCAAAGCAGCAAAAAAGTTTACATTATCTTCCCACCACCCTTTGATTGTTACACTTATAGGCAGTATCTCTTTAATGTTCGCTATATCCTGATGAGGGTTTTGTGAGTAGATATGTATCCCATCATACTGATTACTCGGGATATGTAAAATGGTTTGCAGCGCTTGAATCGATGTATAGTTGTATGCTTTATCGTATGCAGAGAGTCCAGAATCAAAAACTGACTTCACCTTAAAACGTTTAATTTTTGGTGTTACACTAAGTCCGCCTGGTTCAACATTAGTAAAGATATACATCAGTTTATCGCCAATATCTACTTCAAACTCCTCTTGTAAGCTTTTTCCTATAATAACATCAAACTTTTTAAAATGATGCCCTTCAATAGCTTTTGCAAGTACTTTGTTTACCTCTGCTTCATCTTTAAAATTAACACCAAAGATATATCCACCCTCAAGAGATTGAGATTTTCTTGCCATCACAGCCGTTTGAATATAAGGAGAAAATTTTAAATCGGGAAATTTTGTTTCTAAGTCTATCAGGAGTTCATCATTGACAGCACCATAAAAACGGGGTAAAACAGTAAGTGGGTAGTTCATAATGGTGAGCTTGTTTTTAAACTCATTATCAAAACCATTCATCAGTGCCATGGCAATAAGTAAAACCATAACACCAAGAGTAATACCAATAAAAGCCAAAAGAGCAGATATAAAGATAAAAGGCTGCTCTTTGTCAAACCGTAAGAACCTCTTTACAAGGTAAGAAACTATATTTTTTTTCAAGAAGCAAATACACCTTTTTTAGGACCGCTTTTTCCACAACATTGTTTATATTTTTTACCACTTCCACAAGGACATGGATCATTACGTGCTATTTTTTTCTCTGGATGTACATCCTCTTGAGGTGCATCAATATCTACATCATCTTGCATATTTAACTGCATCATAGCTTCACGTGCTTTTTGTTCTGCTTCCATTTGTGCTGCAATTCTTGCTGCTTCCTCTTCTGCTGATTCCATTTTAAATTGAATAATATGAAGTGTTTTAATAGTGTTAAACTTAATATCATTGATAAGCTCACTAAAGAGATTGAAACTCTCTTTTTTATACTCAACCAATGGATCTTTTTGGTTATAAGCACGCAAGCGGATACCTGTTTTCATATTATCCATAGCATAAAGGTGCTCTCTCCAAGCATTATCAAGCTCTTTAAGATAAAATTCTCTCTCTATCTGATGGCGAGTCTCTTCATCAATAACACTCATTTTTGCATCATAATCTTGTTTCAATTGAGTTAAAACAGTTTCAAAAAGCTCTTCATATTCTGCATCTTTAAGTTGTGCGATATCAAGCTCGAAATTCATCTCCTCTTTTAAAAGCTGTGCCAATTTTTCAAGATTAAAGTCTTCTCTAGCACCACCATCAAAGATATCACAACGTGCAAAAAGGTCTAAAAGATACTCTTCTCTAATCTCATCAATCTTCGCATCAATATCATAATTTTCATCTAATAGTTGATTTCTGAATTTATAGACAATTTTTCTCTGCTCATTGGCAACATCATCATATTCAACAATCTGTTTACGCCCTTCATAGTGCATATTTTCCACTTTTTTCTGAGCTTTCTCAACTGCACGTGTCACCATCTTAGACTCGATATATTCTCCATCTTCAACACCAAGTCTCTCCATAATAGACTTAATCTTATCACTTCCAAAGATACGAAGAAGATTGTCTTCTAATGAAAGGTAAAACTGAGTTGTCCCTGGATCACCTTGACGACCAGAACGACCACGAAGCTGATTATCTATACGACGGTTTTCATGACGCTCTGTACCGACGATATAAAGACCACCTAACTCTTTCACTTCATCATTTACTTTGATATCAACACCACGCCCTGCCATATTGGTTGCAATAGTTACAGCACCCTTAGCACCTGCGTGTTTAATAATTTCACCCTCTTGTTCATGGTTTTTAGCATTAAGTACCGTATGAGCAATTTTTTCACGCTTAAGCACTTCATGTAAAACTTCAGATTTTTCAATAGATGCAGTACCTATAAGAACAGGCTGTCCAGTTTTTTGCAACTCTTTGATCTTATCAATAACAGCATCAAACTTTTCACCCTCTGTTTTATAAATAAGATCATTAAGATCTTCTCTTGCAATAGGAATGTTTGTAGGGATAGAAACAACATCAAGGTTATAGATTTGTGCAAATTCTGTTGCTTCAGTCTCAGCAGTACCTGTCATACCTGCTAATTTGTCATACATTCTAAAGTAGTTTTGGAAAGTGATATCAGCAAGAGTTTGCGTTTCTTCTTTGATTTCAACACCCTCTTTTGCTTCTAATGCCTGGTGCAAGCCCTCAGAGAAACGACGTCCTTCACTTAAACGACCAGTAAATTCATCAACAATAACCACTTCACCATCATTGACAACATAATCAACATCTTTTTCAAAAAGATAGTTTGCTTTGAGAGCTTGATCAAGGGCATGTGGCAATGAAGCATTTTCTGCACTGTAAAGGTTTTCAACACCAAAAAGCTCTTCAGCTTTAGTAATCCCCTCTTCTGTGATTAAAATGATTTTGTCTTTTTCATCTACTGTAAAGTGTTCATCTTTTGTAAGTTTTTTTGCTATCTCATTGGCACGTACATAATCTTGCATATTACGATTTGTCGGACCAGAGATAATAAGTGGTGTTCTTGCCTCATCAATCAAAATAGAGTCAACTTCATCAACAATTGCAAAGTTATGTCCACGCTGTACCATATGCTCTTTAGAGTAGCTCATATTATCACGTAAGTAATCAAATCCAAACTCATTGTTTGTTCCATAAGTTATATCAGCATCATACGCAGCTTTTTTCTCTAAAGGATCGTGCATATCTTCTAAAATAGTACCTACACTGTAACCTAAAAAGTTATATAGCGGTCCCATCTCTTTGGCATCACGAGAAGCAAGGTAGTCATTGACAGTAACAAGATGCACCCCTTTTTCAGTCATAGCATTTAAAGCAATAGCAAGCGTAGCAACAAGTGTCTTACCCTCACCTGTTTTCATCTCTGCAATTTTTCCATCGTGAAGCACCATACCACCAACTAGCTGGACATCAAAATGACGCATCCCCAAAGTTCTTTTTGAAGCTTCTCTTGTTATGGCAAAAGAGTCAAATAAAACGTCATCTAAGCTTTTTTCTCCATTTAAAACACTGTTTTTAAGCTCTAAAAATGAAGCTTTTAGCTCATCATCACTTAAAGCCTCATATTTACTCTCTAAAGCGTTTATTTTTTGCACTTTTTTAAAATATTTTTTTAGTTCGCGGTCATTGGCTGTACCAAATACCTTACCCATTAATGCTTGTAGCATTTGCAACCTTATCTATTAAAATTACGCCCATTTTATCACATTAAATCTAATAAAAAGTATAAATCATTTATTTGTTATAATTTCTTCCAAAGGATTACTATGAAAAAGACACTAATTGCTACAATCTTAAGTGTTGGCTGTTTTGCGAACATAAATACAATTAACCAATTTGAAGCAGACTTTACACAAAACATTGTTGATGATAATAATAAAACTATAGTTTACAAAGGGCACATAAGAGCATCTAAACCTCAATATGCTCTATGGCAATACACACAACCTGTTGAAAAAGAGATATATATTAGAGACAACAGAGTCATCATGATAGAACCAGAGCTAGAACAGGTTATTTACAAAACAATGGATTCAAGTTTTAACTTTTTTAGTATGATAAACAAGGCTAAAAAAGTGACAAAAAATGTTTATGAGGCGACATTTAGAGATAAACATTTTTTTATAGTGATGGAAGATGACAAGATTAAATCTATCACCTATCATGATGAGTTTGACAATAAAATAACGATAGAATTTAGTAATGAAATTATAAACAAAGAGATACCAAAAGAGGTGTTTGAAGCAAATATACCCAATGATTTTGATGTGATAATGGATTAAAAAGAGATAAGTAAAGAAAGAGCAAAAACGGATTGAATCCGTTTTTGCATACTACTAGTTAAGCTTGTAGTCAGGGATAAGGTTGAAGTTAAGATATTTATAGATATCTTCCTCTTTACCTTGGATTTTCTTCGTAAGTTCAAGATACTCTTCTTTTGTTGGAATTTTTCCAAGAAGTGAACATACCGCTGCAAGTTCAGCTGAACCAAGATACACTTGAGCACCACGACCGAGACGGTTATCGAAGTTACGAGTTGATGTTGAAAATACAATAGCATTATCAGCAACACGTGCCTGGTTACCCATACATAAAGAACACCCAGGAATCTCAGTACGAGCACCTGCTGCACCATAAAGTGCGTAATAACCCTCTTCAGTAAGCTGTTTCTCATCCATTTTTGTCGGAGGACAAACCCATAGACGTGTTGGAACTGCACCCTCACCTTTTAGTACTTCACCAAGAGCACGGTAGTGACCGATGTTTGTCATACAAGAACCAACGAATACTTCATCAATTTTTGTAGGTCTGTCAGATGCAAGTACTTCTGAAAGTGTAGCAACATCATCTGGATCGTTTGGACACGCTAAAATCGGCTCAGTGATCTCATTTAAGTCAATCTCGATTACTGCTGCATATTCTGCATCAGCATCCGCCTCCATTAATTCTGGGTTTTCTAACCACTCTTCCATCTTAACGATACGACGAGCTAAAGTTCTGTGATCTTCATAACCAGCATCAATCATAGACTGAAGAAGTGTGATATTTGATTTTAAGTACTCAATCACTGGCTCTTTATTCAGTCTTACTGTACACGCAGCAGCAGAACGCTCAGCAGAAGCATCAGAGAGCTCAAACGCTTGCTCAGCTTTAAGATCAGGTAAACCTTCAATCTCTAAGATACGACCTGCAAAGATGTTTTTCTTACCTTTTTTCTCAACTGTAAGCAGTCCTTCTTTAATTGCTTTGTGTGGAATAGCATTTACAAGGTCACGTAATGTGATACCTGGTTGCATCTCACCTTTAAAGCGTACGAGAACAGACTCTGGCATAGTAAGAGGCATAGAACCAGTAACTGCAGCAAATGCAACAATACCAGAACCACCAGGGAAGCTGATACCGATAGGGAAACGTGTATGGCTGTCTGCACCTGTACCAACAGTATCTGGAAGAACCATTCTGTTTAACCATGAGTGAATAACTCCATCACCAGGGCGTAGTGCAACACCTGAACGGTTAGCAATAAAGTCTGGAAGTGTATGGTGCATCTTAACATCAGATGGTTTTGGATATGCAGCAGTATGACAGAAAGACTGAAGTACTAAGTCAGCATTAAACCCGAGTGCTGCAAGCTCTTTGATCTCATCTCTTGTCATTGGACCTGTTGTATCTTGAGAACCAACTGTGCTCATCTCTGGCTCACAGTACATTCCAGGTCTTACACCTTCCATACCACAAGCCTTCCCTACCATTTTTTGTGCAAGAGTATATCCTTTGCCACTATCTTCTGGTTGGTCTGGAGTTAAGAACATATCAGCTGGAGACATACCTAAAGAAGCACGAGCTTTTGAAGTAAGACCACGACCGATGATTAGTGGAATACGTCCACCTGCACGTACTTCGTCAGTAATTGTGTTTGGTTTTAGTTTAAAAGTGGCAATCAGCTCACCATCTTTATACGCTTCACCTTTGTATGGATAGATCTCTACAACATCACCCATCTCCATTTTTGTAACATCAAGCTCTAATGGTAATGCACCAGAATCTTCAGCAGTTGCGAAGAAGATAGGAGCGATAATACCACCAAGAATTACACCACCAGTACGTTTGTTAGGAACACCAGCAATATCTTCACCCATGTGCCATTGAACAGAGTTTATACCAGATTTACGAGATGAACCAGTACCTACAACATCACCAACGTATGCTACAGGATGACCTTTTTCTTTTAGTTTTTTGATAGTACCGATTGGGTCTTCCATCTTAGCAGTAAGCATAGAGTTTGCATGAAGTGGAATATCTGAACGAGTAAACGCTTCTGATGCAGGAGAGAGGTCGTCTGTATTCGTTTCACCTGGAACTTTAAATACTGTTACAGTAATTTTTTCTGGTAATGGTTTTTTATCTTCAAACCACTCAGCTTTTGCCCAAGATTCCATCACTTTAGTAGCAGCCGCATTACCAGCCTTGTGAAGCTCTTCAACATCGTTAAACGCATCATAAACAAGAAGTGTATGTGAAAGAGCTTTTACAGCTGCTTCAACAACTTTTTCATTTTTAGAGCTAAGTGCATTTACAAGTGGTTTAACATTGTAACCACCAAGCATCATACCAAGCATTCTTACAGCTTCCTCAGGAGAGATAGCAGCCACATGATGCTCTTCAGAAGCAACCTCATTTAAAAAAGCAGCTTTTACATAAGCAGCATCATCAACACCTGGAGATACACGGTTTTCTAGAAGTTCTAACATCTCTTCTACAAATTCACCTGTCTTAATAAACTCAATAACCTCTACAGTTTGCTCTGCAGTAAGTGGTAACGGAGGAACACCTAGTGCTTCTCTTTCAGCGACATGCGCTGCATATTCTTCTCTAAATCCCATAATCATTCCTGTTTGGTAAATTTTGGGGTATTATAACTAAAGAATTGCTAGAAAATTTTAGAGTGTTACCAAAGTAAACAAGAATGTTTTATTTTGTAAAAATTATGTAGCAAAAAGTAACAATCACAACTTACGTAACTGAAGTTCTTTATTGATATATTTTTTTTCAGGACCTCTGTAGTTGTTTTTCAGCCAAAGAAGATAAGAATCTGGCAGTTCTTTATAGGTAAGACCTTTGTATTGCCCAAAACCAATGCGGTGCTCCTTTTTATATTCCAAAAATTTTTCCTCTACAGTAGCCTTTATGCCAAGAAAATCCAAAAGTTTGACAAACTCATCAAAACCAATTCTTTTTTGTATCACAAAAGAGTATGTATGAAAATCAAAAATCCCTTTTCTCTCTCTAACAAACTCTTCAATCTCTTGTATTTGTTTCACATCCAACTCTTCAAGGTTTGTAACAGTAACTTTATAGGAGTTAAAAAGCTGTATAAATATGAAATGTGGATGTACCATTAGAGAATCTCTCGAATCCCTTTGGCATTTGGTGCAGACAAGATGCCCTCTCTCTCAAGTTGTTCTATAACACGAGCGGAACGGTTATATCCGATTTGAAGCTTTCTTTGCAAATAAGATATAGAAGTTTTTTTGTCATTGAGTACAACATTTTTAGCCTCTTCAAACAAAGGGTCCAACTCTTCATAACTCTCATTTGATGAAGCAGAAGCACTGTTTTCACTCTCTTCTACCAAAAAGCTTTTATCGTAGTTTGGTTCACGCTGACTTTTTATAAACTCTACAATTTTTTCTATCTCCTCTTCAGTTGCCCAAGGAGCATGTAAGCGAACAAGTCCAACAGCACCAGGAGGTGTAAAGAGCATATCACCACGACCAAGAAGAGACTCTGCTCCCATTTGGTCTAAAATGATTTTAGAATCAACCTTCTGTCCTACTCTGTATGATATCCTCGATGGAAGATTCGCTTTGATAAGACCTGTTACAACATCAACAGATGGGCGCTGTGTTGCTACTATAAGGTGGATACCACAGGCACGGGATTTTTGAGCA
>JAMOSN010000055.1 GCA_027068455.1 Sulfurimonas sp. | reverse complement strand
GCTTAAACGTGCAATTAAAAATGATGAGCTCATTTTACACTACCAGCCACAAATAGATATCCGAACCAATAAAATTATAGGTGTTGAGGCTCTTGTAAGATGGATGCATCCAGATGATGGACTTATCATGCCAAATAACTTTATCCCTATTGCAGAGGAGAGTCAGCTTATTAATGAACTTGGAGAATGGGTGACACAAAAAGCGTGTAAAGACTTTAAAAGCTGGAAAGAAGCGGGATATACACTTGATTATGTTGCGGTTAATATGTCCTCAAAACAGTTGGGGTGTAAAAAATGTTCAGCATATATCAAAGCATTGCTCTATGAGTTGGATTTTAATCCTGAGTGGTTGGAGTTGGAGATTACAGAAAATACACTCATTGAAAATTTTGAACGTGTAGTGGAAAATATTGAGATGTTTAGGAGAATGGGGATTAGTTTTTCCATTGATGACTTTGGTACAGGATACTCCTCTTTGTCTTACTTAAAATCGCTCAAAATCTCTACACTTAAAATTGACAGAGAGTTTATTAAAGATATTTTGGTTGATAATGATGACTTCTCTATTGTCAAAGCGGTTATCAGTATGGGACACTCGCTTAATTATAAAATCATAGCAGAGGGTGCTGAGAGCAAAGAGGTTGTAGATTTGCTTCGTGAACTTGGATGTGATGTGATTCAAGGGTATTACTACTCAAAACCATTAAAAGAGATAGAGTTGCTTGACTTTATGGACAGATATGAACAACAGGAGAAAGAAGAAAATGTTAAGTGATAAAAACTTCATCAATATCGCCACAGAGATAGCAACAGCTTCTAAATGTGTTTCAAAACAGGTGGGTGCGGTGATAGTGAAAGATGGGAGAATCCTCTCTACAGGATATAACGGAACACCCGCAGGGTACGAGAACTGTTGTGATCATTGGAACAATGAATACACAAAAGAACATCATGAGTGGAGTAAGACTTATGAAATCCATGCAGAGATGAATGCTATAATCTGGGCGGCTCGCAAGGGAATCAGTATCGAAGATGCTACTATCTATGTAACACTTGAACCGTGTAGTGAATGTAGTAAAAATCTTATAGCTTCAGGGATAAAAAGGATAGTGTATGCAAAAGAGTATGAACATACTCACTCCGATATTGTCTCAAAATTTTTAAAAGATAACGGAGTAAGTATAGAGAAGCTTGAAGTTTAAGCTTCTAAAAACTCTTTGACGCGCTCAGGGGGTCTGGCAATGATTGCTTTATCCCCTTTTATGATAATAGGGCGCTCTATAAGCTTAGGGTGTGCTACCATCGCTTCAATAAGCTTCTCTTCATCATTTTCCTCTTTGAGGTTAAGCTCTTTATAGATAGATTCTTTTGTACGCATCAATTCTCTGGCACTTTTAAATCCAAGCATAGTTAGGAGCTTTTTGATCTGCTCTTTTGTAGGATTGGATTCGAGATATTTCACAACCTCTTTTTGAACACCATTTTCTTCAAGAAGAGCAAGTGCCTGACGCGATTTGGAACATCTTGGATTGTGCCATATTGTTACTTGAGCCATATGTAAAACCTTTTTTTTCTTGAAATATTACACTATAATTATTAAAAATGATTAACAAAAAGGCATATACGATGCAAACAGATAAATATGCTCGTTTATCAGAGTTTGGGAAAGAACTACTCTCAAAGCACTCGCTTGACGAGGGATTGCCGCTTATTATAAAGTATCTCAAAGCGCTTATTGGTGCTGATAGATGTTCTGTTTTTATCTATAATACAAGGGAACATCGTTTGTGGAGTACTATTGCAGATGGTGTAGAGAGGATAGAAGTGGATGCTGATGAGGGGATTGTTGGTTATACAATCCGAAAAAAAGAGGTGGTGATGACCAATGATGCCTATTCTCACCCTGAATTTTTATCAAAGATAGATACCCAGACGGGATATTTGACAAAAAATATTTTAACAGCACCTATTTTTGATTCAACACGCAATGTGATAGGTGTCGTGGAGCTTTTAAACAAAAGCGGTGGTTTTGATGAGGAAGATAGGAAGTTTATAACTTTTTTTGCACACTTTATTAGTGGATTTTTGGAATTGGTAAATATATATGAAAAAATTTAATGAGATAGCAGCTTTTGGTCAAAAACTGATGGCAAATACAGATATGGATGAGGTGTTGCGCTTAATCGCTGATGAAGCTAAAAAACTTGTGAATGCACAAAGATGTTCTTTGTTTATTGTAGATGAGGAGAATGAACTCTTATGGACAAAGCATAGTGATGGGCTTGAACGCATTGTTGTTGGTCTTCATTCTGGAGTTGTTGGTGACACATACCAAAAACAGACCCCTCAGATTGTCAACAATCCGTATGAGGATGAAAGATTTTTACCCCATATAGATAAAAAAAGTGGTTTTGTGACCCATAACATCATCACGGTACCCATCTATAATTCAAAACGGAATATTATGGGGATTTTACAACTCTTAAACAAGCAAGAGGGTGATTTTGATAATGATGATTTGGAGTTTTTAATCTTTTATGCAAACTATATCAGCGGAAGTTTGGAACTTGTGATGTTAAATGATGACAAAGAGAACGATTAAAGCTCTTTGTGTGCATCATATGCAAGACGTAAAACACCCACTGCGTAATTAGAAGAGTTGTTGTAACGCATGATTTTTTGTACATACTTTTTCATATATGCAAGTTCTGGTTTGTTACATGCAAAACAGTGGTAGCGTTTGCCGTTTCGTGCTTTTGCATAAACAAAAGAAGCGTCTTTGTGTTTGTAGGCGTAACTGTACCAGGCATCTTCCACTTTTGGAATATCTGGCATCTTTTGCCACTCTATAAGTTGCGTAAACTTCGCTTTTTTGTGAAGATACTTTGCAACAGATAAAATCGCATCTTCCATAATGTTTAAATCTGCAACTTTTCCCTTGTAACTTTGTGTATAACCAAAATTGTTTGGCATAAACTGAGCAATACCGATGGCTCCAGCATAAGAGCTGTAAAGGGTACACTCATTGGGTGCAATCTTTCCTTTGTAACAGTGCTCAATAATGGCAGCCATATTGTTTTTTCCCATTTTAAGAAGCCATTTTTCACGACTTGTTTGTGCTTTGCTTCGCACTACCATTGTATTGAAAACGACAAATGCATCATGGGTTGGTTTAATGGCACCCAATTTTGTCTCTTTGAGTAAAATGGCAGCGATAACTTCTCTGTTGACACCATATCTTTTCTCAGCAAGATCATACACTTTTTTGTATTTTTTTAAATTTTGTACCATCTTTGGAACATAGGAAACAAGGACATTGTTAGCCTGTTTTTCCTTTTCTCTGTGGTAGCTTATTTTACTTGGTTGGAGATACTTCCAACTCACTTCATCATATTGCATTGTTTTGAAGTATGAGAGTAAAAAACGGTTGGCATAATCAACACTTACTCCCCGTTTGGTTACCTCTTTACAGATATCTTTATAATGGGGATTTTTAAAATCACAGTTTGTGTACTTAGCTTGAAGCAGTGTTGCAAGGAGTGTTAAAATGATAAAGCTATATCTCATGGTTGTTGATCTCCCTAAGCCTTTGTGGTGTGCCGATATCGTGCCATATTTTGTTAAATAGTTCACCTGTAATGTTTTTTTTATCACAATGTTGCCTTAAAAGGGGCGCAAGTGGTGCTTTTTGTAACGCTACATCATCAAAAAGTTTATGATGGTAGTAGCCTATGCCTGAAAAGGTATAGCGGTTGCGTGTTGTGTTTGTAACAAAGCCATCAGCATCAAGGGCAAAATCCCCTTGCGTGTTATGGGATGGATTTGGCACCAAAACAAGATGGGCAAGTGCATTGTGTAGCTTAAAGTTTGGATTGAAGGTGTAGTCGCAAAATATATCACCATTGAGCACTAAAAAGGGCGCATCTCCTAAGAGTGACAATGCCTTTTTGATACCACCAGCACTCTCTAGTGCACCTGTATCTCTCTCATCTGAGTAGGATATAGATACACCCCATTGGGAACCATCAC
The DNA here is from genome assembly GCA_027068455.1 of Sulfurimonas sp. GTDB lineage: Bacteria > Campylobacterota > Campylobacteria > Campylobacterales > Sulfurimonadaceae > Sulfurimonas. Next base: position 5,730 of record JAMOSN010000055.1, on the reverse strand, counting down.
CAAGCAGAGCTATAATCTTTTCCCCAAGATAGGCTATATTGATAACAATCTCATCAAAACCACACTCTTTAAGCCGCTCAATATGCCAGATGATAAGAGGTTTACCGTGAACTTTTAAAAGCGGTTTTGGCAGAGTGTCAGTTAAAGGTCGCATCCTTTCACCTCTTCCTGCTGCTAAAATGAGTGCTTTCATGGTGTGTACTCCTCTAAAAACAGAGCAAGAGATTGTGTTTGTTTGTACTTTTTTGCTGTTTGGATGAGGTAGTTGCGTGTTAGAGGAATATCTTTTAGGTAGCCGTGTTTGTTATCTCGTAGTGAGAGGCGGCTGAAGATACCAAGCACTTTGATATGGCGCTGCATCCCTGTAAAATCAAACCACATCAAAAACTCCTCTTTGGCACTGTTGATACTGTTTTGTTCATAAAAGTACAAAGCCAACTCCTCTATAGCTTTTGGCTCAAAACTGATATAGCAGTCTTTTAAAAGAGATACAAGATCGTATGTAATAGAGCCGTTCATCGCATCTTGGTAGTCAATGATACCAAAACCACCATCCTCTTTTACCATAATATTACGTGAGTGAAAGTCACGATGGACAAAACAGTTTTGGGGTTGTTGTAACACAACATCAGCTATGGTGTTTAAGGTGTCTTGAACCATTGCGTGTTGCGTGTTACTAAGAGTCAGGGTAAGCTTTTTTTCCAAATACCATGTTTGCATCAATGCCATCTCTTGAAGTAAAAACTCTTTGTCGTATAAAGGGAGATTGGATATATCTGCGTGTCGCATTGTTGTTATGATATCTATAGCCTGCTTGTAAAGTGTTTGAAAATTGTTGCGTGTTAATGTGCTTAAAAGATCAACATTTCCAAAATCTTCAATAACAAGATAGCCCAGTTGCGTGTTTTGAAGCAGTATCTTGGGTGCTGTTACACCAATCTTCAAGAGTCTTTGTGTAATATTTAAAAAAGGGGTGAGTGACTCTTTCTCTAAAGAAGCATCCATAACTAACACACTTTTGTTGTTAGTTTGCAACCGATAGTATTTACGAAAACTTGCATCTGCTGATGCTACTGTAAGTGTGTACTCTTTGTAGGGTGTTGTCTCAAGCCATGCTTTGAGTTGTTGCATAGTGGTTTTCTTTCTTGGAAATTATTTCTATATAAGCAAATATAACCTAAAATACTTTAAATCTAAATACAAAGTATCATATTATGAAGCATATCTCCTTTCTCTACAACGATAAACAGGCTTACAAACAAGCTAAAAAAGAGTTTACAAAAGCAAAATACAAATCAAAACTTATCCAGTTTTTTTGTGGCAATATCTCTTTGGAGAAGATTGAGAAAAAACTTCACAAACTTCACAAGGATTTTCCTGATGCTATTATTGTTGGTGCTACAACAGCGGGGGAGATATCTCATGGAAAGATGTATGAAAATGAAGATGTGGTAAGTCTTTCTTTGTTTAAAAAAACAAAGCTCAAAGCGGTGTATAAAGAGGAGATAAACCACCAAAGTGCACACGCAACTGCTAAGGCTTTGTGTACAAAAGAGACAAAAGCGATGGTAGTGCTTAGTGAAGGTTTATATGGTGAAGATTATGAGTCCTATCTGCATGGGATTAAAGAACTGCATCCAAATATTATCCTCTCTGGAGGACTTGCTGGAGATAACTTTGCACTTAAAGAAACTTTTGTGTTTTTTGGAACTCAAGTATATAAAAAAGGTGTTGTTGCTGTTTCTTTTAGCGGTAAAAAACTTTTTGCTTCAAACAAATACAATCTTAACTGGATACCTATTGGCAAAGAGTTTAGAGTTACTGAGGTGGAGCATAATATTGTCAAAAAGATAGATGATATCCCTGCGGTTGATTTTTTTAAAAAATACCTTGGCGAGGAGGTGATTAAGAAAAATGATGTAGTCCTTCCAAATTTTCAACTGCTTTTTCATGAGGGTTCAACGACAGTTGCTAGAACACCTTTGGCTATAGAGGGAAAGAGTTTTGTTTTTGCTGCACCTTTGCAACAAGGACAAAAGGTACAGTTTGGATTTTCCAACGAATCGATGGTAATTGATGGTGCTTTAGCGTTACAAGATGCCCTTGGAAAGTATCCTGCTGAGGCTATTTATATCTTTTCGTGTATCGCTCGAAAAACATTACTTGGAAAGGTTTTGGAAAAAGAGTTTGGCTCTTTTGAAAAAATAGCTCCAACTACTGGCTTTTTTACCTATGGTGAATTTTACTCAACTGATGCAAAAGATGTTTTGTTAAACTGTACGACAACGGTGCTGGTGTTATCAGAGAGTAAAAAAATCAAAAAAATCCATACACAAACAGCAAAACAAAGAACACTTGATACAATCACCTTTGATGTATTGTCCCATTTTATTAAACAAACTTCAAAAGAGTTACACCTTAACAATAAACTAATGAATCAATACAAAGATGCAGTTGATGCTTCTTTGATTGTTTCAAAAACTGATACAAAAGGGTATATCACTTACGTCAATGATAATTTTTGTGCTATTAGTAAATATAAAGAAGAAGAGCTATTGGGTCAAAATCATAACATTGTACGAGATCCTGAAGTATCTTCCTTTACTTTTCAAAAAATGTGGCAAACGATACAATCTAAAAAAGTGTGGAAAGGCAAATTTTCCAACAAAGCAAAAGATGGTACTATCTACTATGTTGATGCAACCATTATGCCTATCTTTGATGAAGCAGGAGAGATTGAAGAGTATATAGCAATTCGTCAAGATGTTACCAAGCAGGTTCTTGCAAATAAGCGGATGAGAGAAAAAGAAAAACTTATTCGTGCCATTTTTGATAATCAAGACAGTATTGTTATTCAAACTACTAAAACAGAGGGGATGTTGGATGTCAATAAAAAACTCTTTGATTATTTTGATTATAAAAGTTTTGATGATTTTAAATCAAAACATCAATGTATATGTGATCTCTTTTTGGATGAGGAGGGGTATGTTAATCCTAAAAAATATCCAAACTGGCTAGATGATATCGCTTCTGATGAAAATCATGACTATAAAGTGAAAATGAGAACAAAAACGGGTGCTGTGCATACCTTTACCATTAAAATCAAAAAGATAGATAATGAGTATATTATCAACCTCTATGATATCACCAAACTTGAACGTGCTCTTTTGAAAGCTTATTCATCAGAACGTGCAAAAGCGACTTTCCTTGCAAATATGTCTCACGAGATTCGTACTCCACTCAATGGTATCTTGGGATTTACAGATTTGCTGGTGAAAAAAGATTTAGATAAAGATACCAAACGCTACATAGATATTATCCATAAAAGTGGACAGACACTTTTAAATGTTGTTAATGATATTTTAGATTTTTCAAAACTAGAAAGTGGTGAGTTAAATCTGTATGAAACTGAAGCAAATCTTTTTGAAGAGATGGAGGTTGCAGTTTCCACTTTTGCTTCTGTTGCGAAAAAGAAAAAAATCAATTATTATGTCTATATCGATACTAACATACCAAAAAAACTCAAATGTGATGTGCAACGCCTCAAACAGGTGATAAACAACCTCATTAGTAATGCAATCAAGTTTACACCTCAAAACGGGGAAGTGCGTGTTCGTATAGAGCTTAAAAAACTTCAAGATAAACACGCAACACTTCATTTTAGTGTGCAAGACAGCGGTATTGGCATAGCTGCAGATAAAATGAAAACAATCTTTGAAGCGTTTTCTCAAGCGGATAACTCCATTAGCCGAGAATTTGGTGGTACTGGCTTGGGTCTTGCTATTAGTAATCAATATATCAATATGATGGGTTCACAGATAGAAGTACGCAGTGAGGAGTCCAAGGGGAGTGAATTTTTCTTTGATGTGACTTTTGAGGTACTTGATGAACGTGCATCGTTGCAACAAAAACTAGATATCAGTAGTGTCAATATTGTTATTATGAACACTTATAATGGTGTTGCGTGTGAGATGAATAAGATAGTTTATACCTATCTTGATGCATGGAACTGTGGCTATAAAGAGGTTGATACACTTGAAGCAATTGATGCAAGTGTAGATATTTTAATTGTATGCTCCAAACTCTTTGACAAAGCGACTTGTGAAGAGACACTTCAGCGTTTTGAACATCTTCAGCTGATTTATATCGAAGGGGTGGAAGATACATTCTCATGTGAGCATAAGCGTTTTTACCGTATAGAGCAGCCTATGACAGGGTCTGTGCTTTTTGATAAACTTATATCTTTGATGGATACTTCTATCAATGAGTATTCACAACAATCACTTCAGGAACAAAACACGCAACATCTTTATGATGGTGATGTTCTTGTCGCTGAAGATAATGAAACCAATCAAATGCTAATAGCAATTTTCCTCGATGAACGTGGTTTAAGGTATAAAATTGTAGCAAATGGACAAGAGGCGGTTGATGAACTCTTACACAAAGAGTATGATCTTACTTTTATGGATATCAATATGCCAGTTCTTGATGGTATAGGCGCAACTAAAATACTTAGAGAAAATGGTTATACCAAACCGATAGTCTCACTTTCCGCCAATGTGATAGAATCTGATACAAAAGCCTTTAGAGAAGCAGGAATGGATGATACACTCAATAAACCTATCATACCACAGGAACTTGATGCTATCTTAGAAAAATATCTCTCATCTTGTACGCCGCAAGAGGAGGATATTTTTGAGATACCAAGTATCGATGAGATAGCACAAAATCTTATGCTTGAAGATGCTGTTGTGAAAAAACTCCTTGGTAGTCTTGTACAGACATTTGAAGAAACACTCAAAGAGTTAGAAGATGGTAAACTAACAAAAGAAATCCTACATAAAATTAAAGGGGTTTCTGGCAATATGAGATTTACACAGCTTTATACCTACTGTGGTGATTTGGAAGATAAGTTTGAAGAGTTGGCAGAACAGGAGAGAAAACAAATAGCACAAAAACTTCATCATCATCTGCAACACGCAGTCCAAATGATATACAAAAGTATAAGGTGACAGCTGGTAAAGTATTTTTTCAAAGAGTACACAAAAGATTATCTGAAAATATTTTAAGAGTAAAAAATAGAGTTTTAGCAGGTGGTCATAATGTACCTGAAGCAGATATTATACGAAGATATGAAAGAAGTAAATATTTATTTTTATATCTTTATAAAGAGTTAGTGGATGAATGGAGTCTCTTTTATAATGGTGATGATAAATTTGAACTTATAGCAAATAATCAAATGGTTATAGATGAGAGTACTTACAATAATTTTTTAAATGATATTAAACATGAGCGAATTTGAACTAATGGTCTTAAAAATAGCAGCTAAAGCTACAAAAGAAGCTCAGGAAAAAATCTCAAAAATGGTATAGCAAATGTTTATAGTAAAAATGGACAAAACTTTTTTCAGCTTCCAGATGGTACTATCACTCAAGAGGAACCACAACAATACAAAGATGTGGTGTTGAAGTAGTAGTTATACCCCAAGGAGACAAGTTAATGAAAAAGTATGTACTGCTTTATCCAAAGGATATAAGTTTTTTCGGTTGAATAGCTATAATGCTTAAAACGAATTTTGTCACGAACAATATCAAGTAACTTTTTCTTTTTTTGCACCATAATCTCCTTTTGAAGTTTAAGGGACATATTGTCCTTTTAATGGATTTTTAAACAATTAAATCAACACTTTGTCCTTTTTAATGCAATTTCTGGGTAAAAAGGACATTTTAA
>JAMOSN010000054.1 GCA_027068455.1 Sulfurimonas sp. | reverse complement strand
AGAGAGGATTATCCTGAACGTGATGATGAAAACTGGTTAAAAAGAACCATCACTTCATGGCCCGAAGAGGAGCAGACACTTCCAACTGTAATATATGAAAATATTGATATCTCATCTATGGAGATGCCTCCAGGATTTAGGGGATATGGGAAAGATTTAACAAAACATAATCCTATTACTCCTGTGCGTACCCAACAGGTTCAAGAGTTAAAAGAGAAGTTGCAAAAAGAGGGTAGAAATCGTTTTGAGATACAAGAGGCATTGATGCCTTTTAAAGAGAAACTGCCTAAAAAATATCAAGGTATCAATGAGAGACTAGGAGAAAATATATGAGTGAAAAAAAACAAAGAATTTTAAAAATCAGTATTTTGCGTTTTGATCCTCATGACCCTGAAGATTTTCCTCATATGGAGACTTTTGAGATAGAAGAAGCAGATGGTATGACACTTTTTATCGCTCTTAATGAGATACGAGAACATCATGATAATTCACTCAAGTTTGATTTTGTATGTCGTGCAGGGATTTGTGGAAGTTGTTCCATGTTAGTCAACGGAAGACCGACACTTGCGTGTCGTACATTGACTGCAAAACTTGATGAAAATATAACACTTGCGCCTTTACCCCTTTTTGAGCTTATTGGTGATTTGTCTATCTATACTGGAAAATGGATGCGTGGACTTAATGAACGCATAGAGAGTTGGATACATCATAAAGAGAAAGAACTCAATGTTGATAAACTCGAAGAACGTATGGAACCCTCTCTTGCAGATGAGATTTATGAACTTGATCGTTGTGTGGAGTGTGGTTGTTGTGTTGCAGGGTGTGGAACAATTCAGATGCGACCAGAGTTTTTGGGTGCAGTTGGGTTAAATAAAGTAGCTAGGTACAAACTTGATCCTAGAGACGATAGAAGCGATGAAGAGTATTATGAGATTGTAGGTGATGAAGATGGTGTTTTTGGGTGTATGACACTTCTTGGATGTGAAGATGTCTGTCCAAAAGATCTGCCATTACAAAGTAAGATTGCCTATATGCGTCGTTTGATGCTTAAAACTGCAAAGTAAAGAGTACGGGTGTCTTTCTTTATTGAAGCCACTTAAACTTTGTAGTTTTATATCTCTATCCGTATGCCTACAGGACAATGGTCAGAGCCTTCAATCTCATCTAAAATAAAAGCGTCCTCAAGGTTTTCTGCAAGATCTTCGCTGATAAAAAAGTAATCAATTCTCCAGCCTACATTTTTTGCTCTTGCTTGATGTCTATAACTCCACCATGAGTATTTATCGATAATATCACCATGGACATAGCGAAAGGTGTCAATATAACCATATTCTAAGAGTTTATCTATCCATGCTCGCTCTATTGGTAAAAAACCTGATGTTTTGGCATTTGCTTTTGGGTTTTTAAGATCGATTTCACGGTGGGCAGTATTAACATCTCCACAGATGATGATGCTCTTACCATCTTTGCGCAATGCTTCACAATGGGATAGAAAATCATCATAAAACTTCATTTTATGATTAAGTCTCTCTTCATCTCTTTGTCCATTTGGAAAGTAAACATTAAAGAGGACTACATCATCATAATGGATCTCAATGATACGCCCTTCATTTGTTGTATCTATTTCAGGACAAGTAGAAACAAAATCACTTTTGAGCATACTAAATGTTGCTGTACCACTATAGCCTTTTTTTGAGGCTGAGTTGATATGAACCTCTAAAAATTCTTTATCAAAAAGATTCTCAGGTATCTGTTCTTTTTGTGCTTTTATCTCTTGGAGGCAGAGTATATCTGTATCACGATCATCTATCCATTTGAGTGCTTCTTTATTGGCAACAGCACGAATACCATTAACATTCCACGATATGATCTCTATTGATTGTGACATAGTTATTCCAAAATAAGTTGATTTGTAAAAAAAGGGGGATATTCCCATAAAGGGAATAAAAAGGTAAGACCTATATAAAGTTCACTTCTACCAAGTGGTGTTGCAGTCCTAACTCTTCAAGATCACATCCTAAAGCAAGACCAACCATTTGTTGCATATGAAGTACAGGAAGCTCTACATCACGACCGATTGCTTCGCTTGCGTGTCCAGTTTGAGTATCAAGTTTTAAATGACATAATGGACAAGGTGTTACCATCATATCTGCATTACCATCCATTGCACCTGCTATTGCATTACCTGTTAAAATAGCAGCAGTTTTAGGTGCTTGTAGTTCAACATGGAAACCACAACATTTGTTTTTCTCTTCATAGTCAACATTTTTACCACCACAAGCGATGATAAGATCATCAAGTGAAGTTGGACGATAAGGATTATCTTTTTTATGTAGTTCAGATGGACGGATATTATGGCATCCGTAAAATGGTGCTATATTAAATTCACTAAGAGGTTTTACAACCATCTCTTTGATTTTATCAAGACCAATATCATCAATAATAGCATAAAGGAAATGAACAATTTCAGAAGTGCCTTTATACTCTAAGCCAACTTCTGCAAGCTTTTCATTTACTTTGGCTTTAAGTTCAGGATTTTCATCTAAACGGTGTTTTGTCATAGCCGTATTAAGCTGACAAGTATTACAGATAGTTACCATTGTAAGACCATGTTTTTCAGCATAAGCGATATTTCTAGCATTTAAAACCAAAGATAAAAAATCATCATAATCTTGTAAGTGTGAAGCTCCACAACATGAAGCTTCTGTAAGTTCTACAAGTTCGATTCCAAGTTTTTTAGCAACTGCCATTGTTGACATCATTTGCTCTGGAGTACTTTGCTTTGCTGTACATCCAGTAAAAAGTGCATATTTTAATTTTTCCATTCTTTAACTCCTAGAACTTTGCAGTTGATGATGATTTGACAAGTTTTTGAATCTCATCAAGGTTGTCAGATTTTGTAATGCCCCATGGTGGAACAATTTTACCTTTTTTAAACATTTTAATAGCAACAGGAATATGCTTAACAATAGATGGACCCTCAGAATAAAGTACTAAACCACCCTCATCAAGTACACCATTTTTCATAATTGAATGTTTAAATCCAACTGCGTGTCTTGTTGCCACATTGCTTTTTGCCACACCCTCTGTAAATAACATTTGGTGAAGTTTTGTAATTTTCTCGATTGGGTTTACATCTTTTGGACATACTTCCGCACATTCAAAACATTTTGCACAATCCCAAACACCTTGATTTGGAGCTTGGAGTTCATTAAGTCTTGCAACATGTGCTTCATCACGAACATCAGCTTCAAAACGGTATGCTTTTGCAAATGCTGCAGGACCAAAGAAATCTTCGTTGATCTCAACAACAGGACAAGCATAGTGACATGCACCACACTGAATACAAAGGTCTGCATCATTAAGTACTTCTGCTTCCTCAGGTGTTACGATATGCTCATTTTCTGGATGTTCTTCAACATCAGAGATAAGATAAGGGTGGATTGCATCGTGTTTCTCCCAGAAATCACCTTTATCAATAATCATATCTTTAACAGCACGTTTTTTGCTAAGTGGTTCAATAACCAACTCATTACCAAAAAGCTCAACCATATCATTCATACTCTCTTTACAAGCAAGAGTACTTCTTCCGTTTACTTTAATAGCACAAGCGCCACAAATTCCGTGACGACAACTTCTTCTATAAGAGAAACTACCGTCGTGATCCCATTTAATTCTGTTTAATATATCAAGTACAACCTCTTCAGAAGTCACTTCCATGTCATAATCTTCATAATATGGAAGGTAATCTTCATCAGCATTAAAGCGAAATACTTTAAATTTTACTTGTTGTGTAGTAATTGTATGCTCCATAAGTTATCCTTAGTAGTTTCTTGCTTTGAGTTCATGTTTGCCAAGAACAACATCCATGTAGTCAAGTGAGATGTTTCCATTCTCATCCATATATGCCATAGTGTGTTTTAAGAAGTTTTCATCATCACGCTCTTGGTAATCTTCTCTATAGTGAGCACCACGACTCTCTTTTCTTGGAATAGCAGACTCTACAATAAATAAAGAGTAGTCAAGCATATGCCCAAGCTCAATAGCTTCTTGAAGCTCAGTATTAAATACTTTTGATTTATCTTTTATACGAATATTTTTAAATCTTTCTCTTAGCTCTTTTACTTTTGTAGCAGCTTCTTTAAGAGTCTCTTCTGTTCTAAATGCACCAGCATTGTCACTCATACATTGTTGCAACTCTTCACGAATTTGAGGTACTGTTTCATCCCCATTGTTGTTTAAAATAAATTCCACTTCTGAAAGTGCAGTTTGTGCATCTTCTTCAGTCGCTTTTCTTAGTTCTATATCGTCAATATCATTTACCATTGTTTTACCAACATAACGACCAAATAAAAGTGCTTCTAGTACAGAGTTTGCACCAAGACGGTTTGCTCCATGTACACTTACACAAGAACACTCACCAGCAGCGTAGAAACCTTCTACAAACTCTTCATTGTTCTTGCGAACCTGACCAGAGATATTTACAGGAATACCACCCATAGAGTAGTGTGCAGTTGCAGAGATAAGTATAGGCTCTTTAATCATATCTAAACCAAGGAAAGTCATAGCAAGCTCACGAAGCTCAGGAAGTTTTTCCATGATTAGGTCTTTGCCAAGGTGCGTTACATCTAAAAATACTGCATCTTTTCTAGGACCAACACCACGACCTTCTCTGATCTCATTTAAAATAGCACGACTTACAACATCACGACTTGCCAGTTCAAGTGCATTTGGTGCATATTTTTCCATAAAACGCTCACCCTTAGAGTTATAAAGGCGTCCACCCTCACCACGAGCAGCTTCAGAGATTAAAACACCATTTCCACTAAGTCCAGATGGGTGAAACTGTACAAATTCCATATCTTCAAGAGGTAGTCCGTGACGTGCTACGATAGAAAGACCATCTCCCGTATTTGCATGTGCATTTGAGTTTATTTTATATGAACGTGCATATCCGCCTGTTGCAAACATAACACTCTTCGCATTGAAAATCGCCATTTGCATATCACGGATATTAAATGCTACAACACCAGAGACCTTACCATCTTTGTAGATGATATCCGCTGCATACCATTCATCCCAGAACTTAACACCACTACGGTGAGCTTGTTCATAAATAGTTTGAAGTAGAGTAAGACCAGTTCTGTCTTTTGCAAAACATGCACGTGGTGAGCTTTGTCCACCAAAAGGGCGTTGTGCAATCTTACCATCTGGAGTACGACTAAATGCAGCACCCATTCTCTCAGCCCAACGAATTGTTTCAGGAGCTTTTTGACACATAAATTCAACAGCATCTTGATCTGCTAAATAGTCTGAACCTTTTACTGTGTCAAATTCATGAAGCTCAACAGAGTCTTCATCACTAAATGCTGCATTAACACCACCTTGAGCAGCACCTGAGTGGCTTCTTAGAGGGTGTAATTTTGTAATAACAGCAACTTTTTTTCCTGCATTTTGCAATTCTCTTGCTGCTGCACATCCCGCAAGACCAGCACCAACAACAACTGCATCGTAAGTATAAATAGGAATACTCATTAACTTTCCTTCGTATAAAGAACTAAAATAATGCTGATTATACCGCAACTAGCCTTAGTGAAGGTTAAATATTGAGTTAAAAGTGATTAACTAGAAGTTTGTTACTATTTGAGACACATAAAACTCTTTTATGCATTTATCTCATTATGTGCCAAATCTCTGATTTGTAAGATTTTGTTCTTCCCTGTAGCTTTTGCATGGGCAAGTATCTCTTTTGCTTGTTTGAGTGCTTCTTCAAGATTTGTATTATTTGGTTTTATTATGTGACCACCACTCACTGTAATTTTAATCTGCCCTTTATCTGCAAGATTAAATTTAAGTTCAGCAATACTTTCTCTGATAAGCTCTGCATCTTTAAAGGTTTGCTCTTTTGAAGCTCTTGAGAGTATCACAGTAAACTGATTGTAGTCAGTTCTAGCTATCACATCTACTGGTTGTTCATGAAGTGAAATGGTGTAAGCTATCTTTTTTAAAATTGCTTGTGCAATCTCTTGTGGAAAAACTCTGTTTGTCTTTGAAAAATTGTCTATTTCAAAAACAGTCACAGATGTAAAGTTACTGCTTTTGAGACCTTTTTTAGCTGCATAGGCATTAAGCATACCTCTATAGTTATTAATGCCTGTTACTTGGTCTATATTATTTGGATTGTTGTCCTGCATTGTAGTTTTTCTATTCATTCTCAGTGCAATTGCGTCTGCTTCAAGGGAGAAAATTTCATGAGCATCTTTTTTGTCAACTTGAACCAAGAACTCAATATCATTATAAATTTTATTGAGTAGATTTCTGTAAAAGAGTGTTGCTAGGAAAATAAAAATAAAAAAGGCAATACCTATATTTTTGATGATTATAAATTTTGTTTTATTATAAGTGATATCTTTGAAAATAATGGTATCTATATATGTATTGATACGTGTAAAAGCTTGTGTAAGATTTTTTTTGGCTTGAATAATTTGTTCTTTTGTTTGTTTTTTGTCTGTGTAATATTGGGCTGCAGCTTGATTAAAGTTTTTTGTCAGTTGTACCAATATATCGAGATCTTGCATATATTCATTTTCATTTCTTAGAATATATTTTTCTGTTATATTGTATTTATAGAATGTACGTAGTTTTTCTATCTCTTGAAGTAGTTGTGTACTTTTACCGTTAAATTGGATAAGTGCAAGTTCTATATCATCTTTTTTAAGTTTTGTCAGAGAAGTAATAATCTTTTTTTGATTCATCAGATTATCTATTTTATTATAAGAGAGCTCATGTTCAAAGAGAAGAGCCACTGATAAAGTTGCAGCGAAAAATATAAATAGTAAATAAAATTTTAGATGCCAAAAAATTCTTTTAATAGAGCGTTTCATAGTATGCTTTTCCTAATATAATGTTATAATAACCTAATATTCTATATCTATAGTAATTAATATAAGCTTAAGAAAAGAAGAATCGTTGAATTTGGAAAATTATTTTATAAGACAGTTTAAAAATGTGCATATTGGTGATGATGGTGCCTTTATTGATGGGTTTGTATATTCAAAAGATGCTTTTTTTGAAAATGTGCATTTTAAAAAAGAGTGGATGAGTTATTTTGATATAGCACGCAAAGCCATGCTTGTTAATATCTCTGATGCTGTTGCTATGAATGCCAAACCAAAATATGTTCTTTTAAGTGTAGCAATGCCAAAATCGATGACAAAAGATGATATGCAACAGTTAGCCAATGGTTTTAAAAGTGTGGCTGATATGTATCAACTCGAGATTATAGGTGGGGATACAATAGCCAACACTAAACTTGATATCACTGTTACTGTTATATCCACAACAAAAAATCCACTGTTGCGTGTTGGTGTACGACATGGACATCTTTTTGCTTATACAGGTAATCTTGGAAAATCTTCCAAAGATTTGCAAAAACTGTTTAATGGTGGAAAAATCAACAGCCATTCAAAGTTTATCAATATAGTCTTACGAGAGAAATTTATCTCAAAAACACGCAGGTTATTGCAAGCAGGTATGGATATATCAGATGGTTTATATAGTGATTTGGATAAAATGGCACAATCAAATGGCATTGGATTTAAGTTTTTATATAAAATACCAAAAAGGGTTGCGTGTAGCGGAGAGGAGTATGAGATGCTTATCGCTTTTGACAAGCGGTATAAAAAAGCACTTATACGTCATGCTAGACAAACACGCACACCTCTAAAAGTTTTTGCAAAAGCAACACGCAATAGATATACAAACCGATGTAAAGCACATCATTTTTAGGACAACAATGGACAGATTTTATTCACTGGCACACGCAAGTATCGATTTTCATTTTAAACAATCACCTCGTGATTTTGTGGTAGAGGAGATTCCCCTTTATGAATTTAGTGGGGAGGGGGAACATCTTGTACTTTTTGTACGGAAAAAAAACCTCTCGACACCAGAGATGATAGGTGCGATAGCACGCTATTTAGGCATAAAGAACAAAGAGATAGGATATGCTGGACTCAAAGACAAACACGCAATGACAAAACAGTATATCTCTTTACATAAAAAATATGAAGAGGCATTGGAGGGTTTTGAGCATGAAAGTATTAAAATCATTGCAAAAACCTACCATAACAATAAAATCCGTATAGGGCATTTAAAAGCAAACCGTTTTTATATCCGTCTTAAAAAAGTAAATCCTACAAGTGCTACAAAGATAGATGAAGTATTGAAAAATATTGAGAGATGGGGTATGCCTAATTTCTTTGGCTATCAACGTTTTGGTAATGATGGTAACAACCATATACTTGGTGAAAAGCTGGCAAAAGGGGAGGCTAAAGAGCGTAATCCACGAGTGAAAAAACTCCTTATCAATGCGTATCAGTCTCATCTGTTTAATTTATGGCTTTCACGAAGACTTGAAATCAATTCACTCGTAAGCAGTTTTAGCGTTGAGGAGCTGGAAGATTTACTGAATCTTCCAAATAATGAATTGGCTTTGATGAAAAAGCAGTCTCATCCTTTTAAACTTATTAAAGGGGATGTGATGGAACATTACCCTTATGGAAGGCTTTTTGATTTTGTAGGAGAGAGTCATGATTTAGAGCGATTTAACGCCAGAGATGTAAGTGTTACAGGACTCTTGGCTGGTAAAAAAGCACGACACGCAACGCTTGATGCATGGCTTATTGAAAAAGAGTATGATGACACTATCAATGCAGATGGAGCACGGCGTTATGCCTGGGTCTATCCAACTGATATTGAGGGACGATTTAACAAACAAGAAGCACAGTATGAACTCAACTTTACTTTACCAAAAGGCTCTTATGCCACCGTACTTATAGAAGAAATTGCAAAAAGGAAAATAAATGAACAATAAACATATTACATCACTTATCTCACAGATATTTGGAAAATTTGCCAACGCAGAGTTTCCATCATGGTTTCAAAAGATTGTCAATCAAAGCTATGTGGAACTTATGAAGCTTGATATGAGTGAGTTTGAACATTCAAGCAATTATAGAAGTTTAAATGCTCTTTTTACACGTACATTGAAAAAACAGCGAGAATTTTCTCTTGATGCAAAAGATTTTATCTCTCCGTGTGATTCCTTAATATCGGAATGTGGCAGATTGGATGGTGATTATGCTCTTCAAATCAAAGGGATGCAATACAGTGCTGATGAACTTTTAGGGAAGAATTTTCAAGCGTCTGAGAAAGAAAAAATCTATAATGGAGATTTTATTAATTTTTATCTCTCTCCAAAAGATTATCACCGTTATCATATTCCGATTAATCTCAAAGTTATCAAAGCAGTTCATATCCCTGGAAAATTTTTTCCTGTAAATATTCCATCTTTGAAAAAACGTTTGAACCTTTTTATAGAGAATGAAAGAGTAGTTATCCAGTGTGAGACAACCGAGGGAAAAACATTTTATATGGTACTTGTTTCGGCACTTAATGTTGGTGTGATGAAAGTGAGCTTTGAACCGCGTATCCAAACAAATGCAGATGTTGAAGGGGAACAGGTGTATGAGTTTGATAACCTTTATCTTAACAAAGGGGATGATTTTGGATGTTTTGAGATGGGTTCAACCATTGTCATACTTTCTGAAGCTGATATGTTTGAAGAGATTCTTGTTCAAGCTGGAGATAAAGTGAAGTTTGGAGATACAATAGCCAAACTCAAATAAAAGGGTTTTTATGCACTTTAGGCAACATCTTTTTTCTGTTACACTCCTCTCTTGCGTGTTGCTTGAAGCAGCAAACACGCAATATATTCCACAACCTTATATACTCACAGGGGATAGTGTTGTACCTAATGATCTTCCTTATTACAAATATAACGATACCACACATAATATTGAAACTATTTTTACAAAAGAGCATCTTGATATTGCGCAACACGCAACTGCTTTAGACAGTATGATAGTGTCAGATTATGAAAAACTTTATAAGTGGAAGTTTGATGAAACACTCTATGTGGGACTTATCTCAAGCCATAATCAAATTGCA
>JAMOSN010000053.1 GCA_027068455.1 Sulfurimonas sp. | reverse complement strand
TGCTCAGAGATTCTGCGTGCTGTATAAGCATCACCACTCATTATCTCATATGGCTTGTACATAAAATCAACAAGCGTAATCTCTTTGGATTCTATGTACTGATAATAAAAGTCATTTCTCAGGATACTTAGCTCTTTTTGGAAAGCTAAATTTTCCTGATACATATAATCTTGCTTATCCATCTATTATCTGCACTATATTTTAAATTTATCAAGTTCAGATTGCAATTCTTTTGCACTGTTTTCAAGAACTTGTGCCACTTTTTCAACATCAAGACGTAAATTACTGTTTTTTGATGAAAGATCAATTATATCTTCCATAAGTTCCATCAACTGTTTTGTTTTTGTTGCAATAAATGTACTTTGATGCATTACATCAGTTGAGCGCTCTTTTGTGATACTGAGTTTTTCTTTTGTTTCATTAGAAGATTCAATAAGCTCTTGCGCCGAATCTGAAATAGTGTTCATACTTTTAGAGGAGTTATCAGTTTCTTCAGCAATCTCTACTACATTTTGAGTGATAAGATTAACATTAGCACTAATTTCACTTAATGATTTTTGTGTTCTCTCTGCAAGCTTTCTTACCTCATCTGCAACAACAGCAAAACCTCGACCGTGTTCTCCTGCACGGGCAGCTTCTATGGCAGCGTTAAGTGCTAACAGATTTGTCTGATCTGCAATATCTGAAATAATTGCTAAAACATCTTTGATATTTTTTGCCTGTTCCGTTAACGATGCTACTTTTTCAACTAAATCTTGTTGTTGCTGTGTCCCACTTTCAATAGAATGCATTACATCACTAAGTTTGTGAATAAAGCTATCAAGTACATCAAAAGTTATTTCCAAATCTTCTGTAACAGTTACTGTTGATTCTTCGATACTGTTTAATCGTGAGCTAATCTCTGATGCTAAAACATTAACATTTTCAATCTTTTTATCTTCTTCCATTGCATTATGTGCTAATACTTCAACGACACCGTTAAGATTTGTACTCTCTTTGGAATTTTTATGAGCTACATCTTTGGCATTATATACGGTACTTTTGAAGGCTTTAACCATAGTATTGAGTGCTCGTGAAATATTGGAAATTTCATCATTACCTTCAACAACAACATTGCAAGAAAGGTCTAGTTCACTTGAAACACACTCTATTTTTTCTAAAGATTCTTGAACACTTTTATTAATCCCTTTACTAACAAAAAAGATAATAAAAAAGATAGCAACAGCAAAAACAATATAGCCAACAAGTGTAATCAGCGTTGCTGTTTTCATCTTAGTTTCTATATCACTTAAAAGCTTGTCATTATACTGAGCCAAAGCATCATCAACCTTCTTTAAAAGATTGATTTTCTTTGTAATAGTCCCAAACCACACAACACTATCAACACCAAAACCACCTTCATTGGCTTTTGCAAGTGCTATAGAACGCATTTTATTTACCTCTTGTATCACAGGTGCATTCATAGTGTTATAGTAAAGCTTTTTAGAATCATCTGTTGCCATACTTAAAAAAGCATCAAGATAAGCATTTTGTTCTGCCATAAGTGTTACAAATTTTGCAAATACTCCAGGTCCAAACTTATCTGATGCAAATGTTGCACTCATTACTGCTCTCTCTATCCCTGCTCGCTCTTTTGATTTTAAAAAATTTGTATAGGCACTCAACGCTTTAACAAGGTTTGCATTTTGTGCAAGCTTAGATGTTGTTGCAATGATATCAAGTATAATTTTGTTTGTTTGTGTATAGTATGCAACTTCATCTTTCACACTTATGCTCAATCGGGAAACTTTTTGTCTTATTGCTGGAAGTTTTTGTAGCATAACATCAAGTTTATGAATATTATCTTGTAACTCTTTTGAAAAATCTGAGAGATTTAAACCCTTTACATACTGTTCATACTCTTTTCGCTTCTCATTAGTTGCCAAGAGCTGTTTTGGTAAAATCTCTTTAAATTTAGTTCCATGTGATCCCAGGTAACCAGCACTCGCACCTCTTTCTTTTTGTGTTTCATGAATGAGTAAACTTAACTTTTGAGAAAGTGTATTTAAAGTAGTAAGCCCTTTAATCAGATTGTTTTGTTCATACGCTTTGATACTTGTAAGCGCTATAATAACCAAAGCAAATGCAACAACAATTGCTGTAATAAGGTTTAATTTACTTTTAATTGTCATCTTTTATCCCTTTTTTACTTTAAACAAAGAGGTTAGACTTAAATCATCAAAAAGTTCTTTAAGCTGTTCATTTCCAACAGTGATAGAAAGGTCAACCCCATCTTTAAGAACCAATTTATTAAGATAACCTATAATTGAAGAGGTAATGGAGATAGAATCAACGATATAAATAGACACCCTTTTATCTCCTGCTACGATTGTATCTATCGTGTTTTTTATATCCTGATAGTCACTAACTGTTTTAATGTTCCCTTTTATGGTAACTGTGTTCGCTGAAGCTGATATCTCCATACAAAACTCCTTTTCATTTATGTGTTCACTAAATAATCACTATTATAATATCAGAAAAAACTTGTTTAATCACTTTGATGAAGAAATTTTATCCATTCTTTCATCTTTTTTTCATAACCTATATCCAAGAAATCAACAAAATGTAAAGATTTACTTAAATACTGTTGTTTTACATAGCCACCAAAATCATGTGGATAAAGATAGCCTTCATTGTGTTGGGTTATATTTTTCGGTATAGGCAATATCTCCCCATTTTTAACTGCTTGTATCGCTTTGTTGATAGCTTTATATGATGAGTTTGACTTTGGTGATGCACATAAATACACAACAACCTGAGCAAGAATAATACGTGCTTCTGGAAATCCTATCTGTTTGACACTCGTAAGTGCTGATGTTGTTAATGTCAAAGCCTGAGGATTAGCATTACCAACATCCTCACTTGCCAAAATAACAAGTCTTCTTGCTATAAAATCAGCACTTTCTCCACCCTCAATAAGACGAGCAAGATAATAGATTGCAGCATCAGCATCACTACCACGAATCGACTTTATCATAGCCGATATCAGGTCGTAATGAACACCTGCTTCAGAACTTCCAGCCTGTAAGGCGTTTGGTCGCAGGGATTGTAATATATCCAATGTTACATTTGTGTTAATATTGGCAGCAAACTCTAAAAGTTTTAACATCGCACGTCCATCACCACCACTTGAAGCTATCAGATACTCTTGTGCATCCTCTTGCACCTGTATATCTGCGTGTTGGAGTGCTTTTTGCAAAAGTATCTCAAGCGCTTTGTTATCAATAGGGTTAAGTTCAAACAACATGGAACGGGAACGAATTGCAGAAGTAAGTGTAAAAAAAGGATTTTCTGTGGAAGCACCCATAATCAGAGCCTCATTTCTCTCCATTACAGGTAAAAGTACCTCTTGTTGATTCTTTGAGAGACGATGCACCTCATCTATAAAGATAAGAGGTTTTTGCAGAGCATTTTTGTACTGGGAAAAAACCCTCCTTAACTCTTCAATTTTTAATGAAGTCGCATTAAACTCATAAAAAGGGATATCTAACTCTAAAGCTATCACTCGAGCCAAAGATGTTTTGCCAACCCCGGCAGGACCATAAAAAAAGCTATGCCCTAAAACACCTTTATGAACCAAAACACGCAACGGTGCATCAACAGAAACCAAATGTTCCTGTCCAACTATCTCATCAAATGTTTTTGGTCGCAGCAGATGGGTAAAATCCATACACTACTCTTCGATATAGTTGTCTTTTTGTTTTACCTGTTTCTTTTCCTGCTTTAAAAACTTATATAAAGCACTATACTCTGAACGGGATAAAAAACGGGTCTTTCCAGTTGGTAGATTATTGAGCTCAATCTCAGCAAAGCTTAGACGCTTCAAGTCCACCACTTCTGCACCAAAGTGAGCAAAGAAACGGCGAAGCTCACGGTTTTTACCTTCAGAGAGGGCTACTTTTAAAATAGAATAGTTAGGTTGGTTCTTTTGGATTTTATACCCTATAAAAGGTTTAAACTCCATTGACTTTATTTTTGAATGGGAATGTGCTCCTGCACTTGCATCTTCAAGATACAAACCTTTAAGCATTGCATCCTCCATCTCCGTAGTCACTTCCCCTTTGATTTTTATCTTATAGATACGCTCTAAATCCGATTCCATCAATGCTGTAGCCACATGGGAAGCATCCGTTAAAAGAAGTAACCCCTCAGAAGCATAATCAAGACGCCCTACAGGGATAAAGTGGCGAAAATCTTTATGAAGCGTATCATAAATGGTACGTCTTCCTTTGGGGTCTGATTTTGTTACAAGTTCCCCTTTTGGTTTGTTATAGACAATAACAGTATATTTGGAACTTGGACTTACCTGCTTTCCACTCACATAGACAATATCTCGTCCCTCTTGAACCTGTGTTGCAGGATTTGTTTCTATCTCACCATTGACTCTGACATATCCATCTTGAACAGCTTTATCAGCTTCACGACGTGAATATGTTGAATAGTGTGCTATATATTTGTTTAATCTCACTATGAAATTCCTTTTTCAATAAGGGTATGTATATGCAACACCCCTTCTATATTTTTTTCTTTGTCTGTTACAACCAAGAGTTGTATTTTTTTCTCTTCTATAAGAACCAAAGCATCGCTTGCAAGCATATTGGCATCATCGATGCTCAAAGGGTTGCGTGTTGCGTATTTCATAACATTATCATCTAGTGAAAAATCATCACTCATCAATGCACGTCTTACATCTCCATCACTCATAAGAGCATAAAGTTTCTTATTTTCATCCACGATTAAAGCAGTTCCCACTCTTCCTTGTGATATTGCCAAAATAGCATCTTTTACCGTTGCATCTTTGGAGATAATCGGTAAATGCTCTTTTTGCATTACATTATCTACTTTTGTAAAAAGCTTTTTGCCCAGAGCTCCTCCTGGATGAAATGAGGCAAAATCACTCTGTTTAAAATCACGCGCTTTCATAAGACATACAGCCAAAGCATCACCAAGAGCCAATGTAAGTGTTGTTGAACTAGTTGGTGCGATATTAAGAGGGCACGCCTCTTTTTGCACTTCAACTTTGATCACCAAATCACTGTACTCTCCAAGTGTAGATGCAGGGTTGCGTGTCATCCCGATAAGTGGAATGTCAAATCGCTTTATATGAGGTAAGATAGAACTTAGCTCCTCACTCTCGCCACTGTAACTAATTGCCAAAACAACATCATCACGACCTATCATCCCCAAATCACCATGAAGTGCTTCAGTTGGATGAAGGAAAAAACTAGGTGTCCCTGTTGAAGCAAAAGTAGCAGCCATCTTGGCACCAATGAGTCCACTTTTACCAACACCACTGACTATCAGTTTACCCTTACATTTCAAGATAATCTCGACTGCTTTTTCAAATACATCATCTATATTTTTTGCAGCATTTTCTAGTGTCTGCGCTTCTATGTTTAGTGTTTCTTGTACAATTGTTCTGTAATTCATAAGTGTATTATACCTTGTTTTGATATAATATATCTATCCAAACCAAAGAGGAGTCAATATGAGAGATATTATTGGAAAATATTTAGACAGTATCGATGTTTTAAAACTTGAAAACAGAATGTTATACCACAACACACTCATTTTAGGAGAACAAGGAAGTGGAAAAACAAACCTTGCGTGTCGTATCAGAAATTTCGTAATCGACAACAATGTTCCGACACTCTATCTTGATTTTGCAAATTCTAGAGAAGATGAGATAGAGCTTCGCTATAAAGATGAACATTTCAATTACATTAGATTTGCTGAAACTCCTGAATTTGAAGCAGAGTTTGCAGAACTTGTTGCACAAAGAAAACATATCTATATGGCAGTCAACCCTGAGTACTTTTGTAAAAAAAGGGATGAGCGTAGCAAACTCTCCAAAACAATTTCACAACAGGTGCTTTTAGACAACTATTATTACTTTTTCCATGATATCGAAAACCTCAACGGTTTTTACACAAAATTTGAAGACTTTTTGCTTTATATGTTAAGTTTTGTCAACTTACAAAAACATGGATTTACCTTTTTGGCACAGCCTCACCCTACATTTGAAAATCCACACTTAAAACTGTTATTTTCATTTTTATACTTAGGAAAATGTTCCAATGCGAACTATTACAATACAGCAATTTTAAAAACTTTGAAAAAAAATAAATTTTACTATCAATACCGTACAGCATACCCGACCCTGCTTTTTAATGAGATAAAAAGCTCTATGGTTCTTATAGACGAATATACACTCGAGGCATGAGATGCAAAATATTTATGAAGAGGTCGCATCATTAGATAAGCGTTGTTATGATAATTTTCATTTAACAGAAGATATTTTAATGGAACACGCAGCCAATGGCATGGCGAGCTTCATAAGAGAAAAATTTCCACTCTCAAGTACAGTTGTCATTGTTGTTGGCAGTGGTAACAATGGAGCTGACGGCATCGCCTTGGCACGACTTCTTCATAAAGACTATCACGTATCGCTCCTTTATGCAAAAGCACCAAAATCACCCATGGCACAACTCCAACATAAACGTTCCCTTGCTATTGATGTAGCTAACAGCAGCTCTTTAGATAACTGTGATGTGATTGTTGATGCCATTGTAGGAACAGGTTTTAGTGGAACATTTTCACACAATATAGAAACATTACTCCATGCTATGAATAAAAGTGATGCCTATAAAATTGCCTGTGATGTTCCAAGTGGCTATGTGTTCAAAGCGGATACAACCCTTACTATGGGTGGATTAAAAAAGGCTATGTTTTTAGACAGACATAAAGATGTTGTAGGAGATATAAAGGTGCTAGACCTTGGGGTTGCACGCACTATTTATGAGCTTCCAACCTCTTGGCATCTTCTTGATCTTGATGATATGCAACTCCCAACACGCAACACGCAAGACACCCACAAAGGAAGTTTTGGGCATCTAGCAGTGATTAGTGGAGAAAAAACGGGAGCGAGTATCTTATGTTCTCTTGCAGCTTTACATTTTGGCAGTGGACTTGTGACACTTGTAGGGTTTGACAATGAAAAAACACTCCATCTCCCTTATAGTTTGATGTATGCACACACTTTACCGAAGAACACGACTGCTATTGCGTGTGGTATGGGTTTAGGGGAAAATTTTACACAAAAAGAGCTTTTGGCACTTCTACCCTCAACTACCCCGCTCATTCTTGATGCAGATATTTTAAGTAATTCTTGTATTGTAGAGCTTCTCAAAAGAAACAACATTGTTTTAACACCCCATCCAAAAGAGTTTGTAACACTTTTACAACTTCTTGGATTAGCCGATATTTCGGTCGAGACCTTACAAAATGAACGCTTTAAGTATGTAGAGATGTTTGCGCACCATTATCCAGATGTTACCCTTTTACTCAAAGGAGCTAATGTTATTATCACCCATCATGGGCAGTTTTATATCAATCCTCATGGCAATGCAAAACTGGCAAAAGGGGGAAGTGGCGATGTTCTAGCTGGGCTTATTGGTGCACTTTTAGCACAAAACTATACTCCGCTTCAAGCAGCTATCACAGCATCACTTGCCCATACACAACTGGCAAATGATTATACAGGTGCTGATTTTTCACTTACACCTGAGGATTTGATAGCTGGTATTGGAAAACTATAAGAAAGCTTATGCTATAAAGTCAAAAAGAGATGAAGATATTTGTTTTCAACAATAAAGTCGCTTTTTGGAAGTCTCTTAAAGAGGACAAATCCTCCCGTTGGTCTGAGCCTCTTTAAGAGACTTCCAAACGCTTATTGCTATGCTTACAAACAAATATATTTCATAAAAAGGAAAACAGATACGATGGATAACAAATTAAAAATCGGAAAATATGAACTAGGAAGCCGCCTTATCGTAGGAAGTGGTAAATATGACTCATTTGAGATGACAAAAGAAGCAACTTTGGCAAGTGGTAGTGAACTTATCACTGTTGCAGTACGTCGATTAAACATCACAGACCCAGATAAAGAGAACTTGCGTGATACTTTTGCAGGAACAAATGTAAAGTTTTTACCTAACTCTGCCGGATGTGTTACTGCTGAAGAAGCAATTACTACATTTAGACTTACTCGTGAAGCAACAGGGATAGATCTTATCAAACTTGAAGTTATTGGTGACACACAAAAGACACTTTATCCTGATGTTTTAGAGACTATCAAAGCGTGTGAAGTACTGTATAAAGATGGTTTTACTATCATGGCATACACTTCAGATGACCCAATCATGGCAAAAAGACTAGAAGATGCAGGAGCGCATGCTGTTATGCCATTGGCTGCTCCTATTGGAAGTGGGCTTGGTGTACAAAACCCTTACAATGTAGTTTTCGTTCGTGAAGCGGTTGATGTACCTGTTATTGTAGATGCAGGAATAGGATGTGCAAGTGATGCGGCATATGCTATGGAACTAGGTGCTGAGGGTGTACTTACAAACACTGCTATCGCGCAATCTCAAGATCCTATCGCAATGGCTCAGGCGATGAAACACGCAGTTATTGCAGGGCGTATGAGTTACCTTGCAGGGCGTATTCCTAAAAAACCATACGCTACTGCTTCTAGTCCAGTTGACGGACTGATTCAGTTTTAGTTTGACCTCGCCAATGCGGCGAAGTCAATCTCCTCTTGCTTCTTTTCCTCCTGACGTTTTTTATCTTCCTCATAGCTTCCAGTTGAAAAGATATATTCATGTTTGCCTTTGTTGAGAATACACCCTTTTATACCAGGGCTACACGCAACGTTTAACAATTTACAATACCCTTTAAAATCATGTTGACATGTCCATCCCATCTTTTATCCTTCAAGATTAAATTTTTCACTCAAATGGCTCATAAGAAGCAGTTTACCCATCCCTTCAAAAAAATTTTGGATATCACCTTGCGTGTTAGAGGATTTTTGCAATGCCCTTAAAAATACAAGTTGCGACTCTTGAGAGGCTTGCATATAGGTATCGATGATATATTCCAAGGTTAAGCTCATCATCTCTCCATTGACCTCAAAATCTATACTCGATTGCGTGTTGATATTATTTTTAAGTAAAATACTCTTACACTCTTTTGCTATATCCATTATAAAACTCCCATCAGTGAAAGCATCACAACAAACATCGCTACTGGAGTGATGAAGCGAAGAGAAAAGTACCACGCATCAAATGCCCAGCCAAGTTGTGGCTTCATCAGTTTTTCAATCTCATTTCTTGGGATAACAAAACCTACAAATACAGCCATGATAAGTCCACCAAGTGGGAGCATAATAGCCGCAGTCACATAATCAACCCAGTCAAAAAAGTTTTTACCTCCCCATGTCAGCATCTCTTTTGCACCATCAATATTTGAAAGTATGGCAAAAATACCAAAGAACCAGAAGAAAAGCCCCATAGAGATGGATGCTTTAAGACGACTCCATCCAAAACGGTCTATAAAATACTGCACCATCGGTTCAACCAAAGAAACAGAAGATGTAAGACCCGCAAATGCAAGTGCTATAAAAAAGAGTACTGCAAAAATATTGCCAAGTACTCCCATCTCATAAAATGCAGCTGGCAAAGAGATAAACACCAGTCCTGGTCCTTTGGCTGGACCTGAACCATACTGATAAAGAAAAGTAAAAAGCATTAATCCTGCTACAATTGCAATAAGTGTGTCCAAAAATGCCACCCAAAATGCAGCTTTGACAAGGTTGGAATTTTTTTCTAAAGAAGCTGAATAGGTCATAATAGCCCCCATACCAAGTGAGAGCGTGAAAAAAGCATGACCAACTGCGGTTACAAATGCCTCAGAATTTATCTTCGACCAATCTGCGGCAAACATAAATGAAAATGCTTGTGAGAAAGTATCAAGTGTCAATGCATACGCAAACATCCCTGCCAAAATCATCATCAAAAGGGGCATCAAATATTTATTGAGCTTTTCTATACCACCCTTGATCCCTTTTGTAAGAACATAGGTAATCATTATAAAGGCAAGTGTATGGTAAAAAAACTGTGTCATAAAATCACTGTGAAGCATTTGTGTAAAAGTTGTTTCTGCTTCTTTGACTGTTGCAGGTAACCACATAACCGATGTTACTATGTAATTAAATATCCAGCCAATAACTACTGAATAAAATATCATAATAAACAAA
>JAMOSN010000052.1 GCA_027068455.1 Sulfurimonas sp. | reverse complement strand
CCTTGATGGTGCGCTTATCGCTACTGTTGATAAAAAAATCATCGATACAAAATTCGTCACTAAAGAGGTTGGTGACACCATTATAGAGGAGGGTGCCAAGCTTGGTATTTACCCTTTTGTTCTCTCTTTGGTAGATGGTGAGCTCAATGAAGCCTTTTCCTATGCTACAACACTCAACCCTTATCAGCAGGAGATCATCAAACGCTATGCCAATGATGATCATACTCAGCAGTTTGCATCGTTACGTGCTATGGAAAATAATTTTAAAATTGTTTATATGGCAGATAAGGAGCTTTTGATGGCTCTTGAGAAAAATGTTCAAAAGATTTTTGGAGATACTTTAAAATATGTTTTAGCTCCAGAAGCGTATATGGGATGTTATTTTTTGACTATTTTGCATAAAGATGCAGATAAGGCTCATGGGATACAGAGTGTAAGTGAAGCAGTTGGATTTGATGTGGGCAAGTTGACTGTATTTGGAGATAACTATAACGATATCGGGATGTTTGAACTTGCAAACAGAGCTGTCGCTGTTGCCAATGCACAAGAGGGTGTCAAAGAAAAAGCAGATATAGTTTTACCTCATACCAATGATGAAGATGGTGTAGCACGCTATCTTGAAGGGCTTGCCAATGGAGCGTAAATCACATATGACACCTATGGTGATCATTGGTGTTTTATTTTTTCTTTTTGGTTTTGTGACATGGCTTAACGGCTCTTTGATTCCGTTTTTGACAATCATTTGTGATCTTGATACTTTTGAAGCTTTTTTTGTGACTTTTGCTTTTTATATAGCCTATACTGTTATGGCTTTGCCCATGTCTTATGTTTTAGAAAAGTATGGTTATAAAAAAGGGATGGAGATAGGGTTGCGTGTTATGGCGATAGGGAGCCTGCTGTTTATCCCTGCTGCATTGAGTGGGGAGTTTCTTGTTTTTTTAAGTGCACTCTTTACCCTTGGAACTGGGCTGACCATCTTACAAACCGCATCCAATCCGTACATTGTGCTTTTAGGACCCAAAGAGAGTGCTGCAAAGCGGATAAGTATTATGGGAATTATCAACAAAACAGCAGGTGTGTTGGCTCCTTTGGTGTTTACGGTTCTCATTTTCTCAGATATGCCATCGACACAAAACCTCACCCCTTATGCTATGGATGAACTCGCTTTTAAATTAGTAGAGCCATACCTTGTTATGACCGCATTATTGTTTAGTTTGGTCTTTTTTGTCAAATACTCCTCTTTGCCAGAGATAACATTTGTGGATGATGAGTATGATGACAGTTCCCTTTTTGATTTTCCACACCTTATCTTAGGTGCTATCGCTCTTTTTTTCTATGTAGGTGTTGAGGTGATAGCAGGAGACAGTATAGGACTCTATGCACAATCCCTTGGTGTAGAAAATGCAACAGCACTTACATCATATACGATGGGTTTTATGGTTTTAGGGTATCTTGTGGGTATTGTTGCCATCCCTAAAGTATTGTCACAAAAAAATGCTCTGGTGATGTCGGCGTTGTTGGGTATTATTTTTACCCTTGGTATTGTCTACAGCGATACGCAAAGTTATAAAATCTCAGAGATTTTATGGGGTTGGAGTGGTTTGACACTTTTACCCGATAGTGTTGTTTTTGTGGCATTACTTGGTTTTGCCAATGCTCTTGTATGGCCAAGTATCTGGCCTCTAGCTTTGGATAACCTTGGAAAACATACAGCAAGGGGAAGTGCGTTGTTGATTATGGCTATAGCTGGAGGGGCCGTGCTTCCTGTTGCTTTTGGAAAACTCTCTGAGGTGCTTCACTCTATGCAGGATGCTTATGCACTGGCATTTGGTTGTTATCTTTTTATACTGATGTATGCACTAAGATGGCATAAAATAAAATCGTGGAGTGACAGGTAAGTGTATCAACATAAACAGATGGGTAATGGGTTTGAATATATAGAGTGCTAATGCATTTGATGATTATAAAATTATCAAATCGCAGACAAAATATAGTTTATATTTGGAAGTTATTCAAATGTAATCTTTTTTGATTATAATAAGAAAAAATAAAAAAAGGTAAAAGTGATGAAAAAAAATATGCGTAGAGGTTTCTCTTTAATTGAGTTAATGATTGTTATTGTGATCCTTGGACTTTTGGCAGCTATGGTTATGCCAAGTTTGACAGGTAAAGGTGAAGAGGCAAAAAGAAACCTTGTTTGTGTACAGATGAAAAGTATTTACGATGGTGCACTTGATATGTATAAAATCAAAAACAGTGTGTACCCTTCAACAGAAGAGGGACTAAAAGCACTAACTCAAACTGATGAGTATTTTAAAGATGGAAAAATGCCAAAAGACTCTTGGGGTCAGGAATTTATTTATATTAATAATGGTGGAAAAGTAGAACTGATCTCTTTGGGTGCTGATAAAAAAGAGGGTGGCGAAGGTGAAGCCAAAGATATTAAGATGAGTGAGTGTAAATAGCTTGTGAAAAAAGGCTTCTCTCTTATAGAACTTATGATAGTTATTGTTATTATGGGGGTGATTTATACTCTTGTGATTACAAAACTCAAAAGTTATAACGAGACACAAGAAGCTTTGCAACTAGAAACTTTCAAGCCAAACCTTGGGGTATTGGCAAAAGAGTTTCATACAAAAGTGAAACTTTTTTGTTTTGATGATTGTTCTAAGTGTGCTATTTTTGCAAATGGGAAGAAGCTCAAAGAAGTTTCTTCACTCTTTGAAGATACCCCTGAGTTGTATAAATATAATTATCTCAATGGGATGGAAGAGAAAAAAATGGATGTTTTGTTTGATGCGGATGATGTCGAACAGGATGTATGTTTTAGTTTTGGTGTTGATGAAGATGGGGTGAGTGATCAGGTGATAGTAAAATACAAAGAAAAAGTTTATGATTATTCAAACTATTTTAGTGATGTTGATATCTACGATACTTTAGAAGAAGTAATTGATGCTAAAGAAAAAATTATAGAAAAAGTTAAGTGATGATTTTTAAGTATAAAGGGATTGATGCCAACGGTACAAAAGTAAATGACAGTATTGAAGCGAGTGATATCAATGAAGCAAAAACAAAACTTCGTTCCAAAGGGATACTTTACCAGTCAATTCAAGAGGAGAGTCCCTCTTTATTTAAAAAGGTAAGTTTTACCCGTAAATATAAAATACCTCCAAAAGATCTATCAGCACTCTCTCGTGAACTTGCGATGTATATCCGCTCAGGTATCAGTATAGTTTCTGCCATAAAGATAGTGCAGTCCCATTATGAAAAAGACAAAAAAATGAAACTTTTTCTCTCTAGTATTTCTACACACCTTGATGAGGGGCAAAACTTCTACACGGCACTTAATGAACAAACAGTTGTTGAGTTGCCAACTTTTTACAAAGAATCTATCCGTGTCAGTGAAAATGGTGGTATCTTGGATGAGGTGCTCAATGAACTTGCCCGTTTTTTAAAAGAACAGGAACGTATCCATAAAGAGATTAAAGGTGCATTCGCTTATCCTTCATTTATGATTGTTATCTCTTTGGTTATGATAGCTTTTATGCTTACTTTTGTTGTACCTCAAATTACAGGTATTTTTGAGAGTATGGATCAAGAACTTCCAAAACCTACTCAGTTTGTGATAGCTGCGGGAGATTTTTTCAGTAATAATTTTCAGCTTATTTTGATTGTTTTGGTCGTTGGTGTGAGTCTTTTTCTTTTACTAAAGAAAAAGGTGTACAAGTTTGCTTATTTTGTTGATAAAGTGGTACTTAAACTACCACTTTTTGGAGAAATCAGTCAAAAGAGTGAATTGGCACGTTTCTCTTATATTGCATCACTTCTTACCCGTTCAGGGGTACCTTTTGTACAAACCATTAATTTAAGTGCCAATATTTTGAACAATCTTGTTATCAAAGAGCTTTTTGTTGGTGCAAGTAAAAAAGTAGTAGAGGGAAAACTCCTTTCAAAAGCTCTGCTTGAGTCTCCTACCAAGATAGATAATGCTTTTGTTCAGTCCATCGCTCTTGGAGAGGAAACTTCACAGCTTGAAAATGTTTTGACAAATATTTCAGAGCTCTATTTTGAAGAAAACAGAGACAAAATCTCTTTGCTTCTTACTTTGTTAGAACCTGGTCTTATGCTTTTTGTAGGGGGCAGTATAGGTTTTATAGTAGCAGCGATGCTTTTACCAATCTTTTCTATGAGTATCCACTAAAATAATGCGATCTTCTAAAAATGCAATAGCTCTTTTACTTACAGTGATGTTTGTTATAGTTATAAGTGTAGCTATAGGGTATAGCCTTAAACTTATCAATAAGGGTGGGAAAAGTGTAAAAGATGAGATGTTTATGTACCAAACATCATTAATGATAGAAGATGTGATGAAGATGTTGCAAAATTCCAGAGAGTTGCAAAGTATTGCAGATACAAACAACTCAATAGCAGATTTGAATGCGTTTTTGACTCAGGCTGCTATCATACCATTTGAAGCTCAGGGAATAAATGTACTTATTAAAATAACAAGTGCCCGTTCAAAATTCAATGTTAATGACTTAAATAACTCAAGGCAGGCAAACTATTTACGACAATATTTCAATAAATATATGATAAATGGTGAATATGTTACTATTTTGTTCGATCTCATTAATGGTATTAAAGAAGATAATAGTTATAATAGCGCCATATTTGAAGATGAGGAGTATCTTTACAGAGATGCTCTTGTATCGTATAGCCATTTGCAGAAGGTAAACGATTTTTATGCCAGAGAATACCATGATAATTCATTGGCAAATATAAACTTGAAAGATTTTTTTTATTTCTCTCAAGATAAAAATATAACTTACACTATCGATCTTAATTATGCAACACCAGAAGTGTGGGAGATGATGCTTGGGTGTTCTAGTGAACGTGCACAAGAGTTAAGTGTAAGTGGTGGTGCTTATGAAAAGATGCAAGACTTAGGACTGCAAGATGATGAAAAAGTACGATTGCAGGCTTTTCGGGTAGGTTTTTTTGAGCCATATCTTTTCATAGATGTGGAGCTGCAAAAATATGGAAGTGGTGCAACAATAAGTTTCGAATATGATATTAAAAAGAAAAAAGGGTCAAATTTTGTTTACAAAATTTAAGCGCAATCTCCAAACTGTTTTTTTAGATCCAGATATAGAAGGGGAGTTTACAAAGGGGAAGCCTCTTAATATTATTCTCTCTCCTTCTCTGTACTGGGTTAAAAAAATCTCACTTCCTGTAAAATATCTCAGAGAGGTAAAAAAACTCTTACCTTCTATTTTTGAAGATGTATTACCAGAGGGGCATTATAGTTATACAGCCTATAAAGAGGATGATGAATATTTTGTATTTGCGTATGAAGATAAAAAGATTCTTGATCTCTTAGAGAAAAAGGGGATATTGTTTGCTGATGTAAAAGGTATCTATTTCGCACAGGCTGAACTCTCTGATATTGACGAACCTTTGGCTTTTTCAGATGCAAAAGTACTTTTTAAGCGGGATGATATTGTAATTGTTACACCAAAGGTATGGTTTAGTGAAACACAACCTTTGAGCTTAGAGGAACATCATTGCCACTCCAAACCTTTAAGTCTGCAACAGTATGGACACATCGTGGATAAGGGGAGTTTGTATAAGATGGGAGCCATGTTGGTTGTGCTTATTGTTATACTTTTTATTGAAACACTTATCACAAAACAAAAAGCCAATCAGATTGAAGAACAAACAGGAAAGATTTTTACAAAATACCATCTGCAAAGAACCATGATGCAAAATCGTGCAATTTTGGAAAAATATCAAAGTATATATAAAAAACAAGTGGCATTAAGGGAGAGTATCGTTGCTTTTTTAAAAATGAATCTGAAAAAGGGGCAGAGTATTACTTTGGTAGATTTTAAAAACAATGTTTTAAATGTGACCTTTAAAGGGGTGCAAGAAACGCAGTTGAGATATGTGTTGCAATCATTAAAGAAAAAAGGTTTTACATATAAGAGCACTCCTGTGAAAGATGGTGTGAGTGTGGAGGTTATGTTATGAACAAACTAAATCCTTTGCATATAGGGGCACTGCTTATTGTTCTTTTAATATTCTCCTTTTTCAAGCTTGATGAGGCAAAAAAACAGCTTCATAGTGTACAAACCGCCTATAAAGAGAGTGAGCATCTTGCATTGGAGTTAAGTGCTCTTAAAGATACCTATGGAGATAAAAAGAGGATACAAAACGCTCTTAAAAAGATTTTACGTTTACGTTCTTTGCAAGCAGCAAATGTTGAAGCAACATGGAAGAAAAAAAGCGTAATCATTACTGCAAAATCTTTGGATCTCAAAGCACTCAATACATTGATGGGAAAGATCTTAAATGGTAACTTTAATATAGTAAAATTGAAGATTAAAAAAATAGATGATCTTAAAGCAGGTGTAGAGATGGAGATACAATGGTAAAAAAATTTTTAAAGTTTCTAGCTTACAGTATCTTTTTCCTCTTTGCACTTATTGTTTTTATTCCAAAGTCTAGTCTTTATTTTTTGATGGAGCATAATATAAAACCTTTGGGTGTGGTGATCTCCAATGAAACGCTCCATGAAAACCTTTTTTCATTGGATGTGCAACACGCAGCGGTTAGTGTTAAGGGTGTGGATGCTGCTGCAGTGAAAAAAGCTCATATCACTTTGCTTGGTCTGTATAATAAAGTGACATTGCAAGATATTACACTTTCTTCTATGGCGGCATCGTTTGTTCCGTTACATATCGAAGGTGCTGAAGTAAAATACAGTGTGATAGATCCTTTCAATATTCATGGATATGCTAAAGGTGATTTTGGGGAGGTACGTATGGAGTTTAATCTTAAAGATTTACATCTTCGTGCCTCAATGCATCCTTCAAAATTGATGGTGCAAAAATACAGAAGCTCTTTGCGAGAATTTAAAAAAGCTAAAAACGGGGAGTATGTATATGATAAAGCTCTCTAATTCAAAGCTGATGTCTGTTGGTGTTATACTCCTTAGTTTATTGCTGCTTGCAAAAATTATAGCACTTGTTCTGTGGTGGTACCTTCCAAATGAAGGGGTTGATCTCAAAGTAAAAAAATCTTTTAGTGTGAAGTATCAAAGAGTTGATTTTAAAAATATGCTCTCTCCTGTCAACATCCCTGTAAAAAAACAAGAGAAGAAAAAAACTACCACCAATGCATATAGTATTAATAATATGATTCTCAATGGTTTGTATGGTAGTACAAATAATGGCTTTGCTATCATTGCCAAAAAGTCCACTCCAAAAAAGACAACTATTGTGGGTGTAGGTGAAGTGTATGAAGGGTATAAGCTTAAAGAGATTCACATAGACCATGTGATTTTTACTCGAAGTGCAAAAGAGTATCTTTTGAAGTTAGAATCGAAAAAAAATGTAAAAAGTTATGTCTCGAAAGTACAAACACGCAGTGCCAAAGAAGGAAATGAATATAGTGTCGATAAAAATGATATCAACTATTATTCACAAAACCCCTCTCAGATATGGCGTGATATTGCAATATCGGAAGTAAAGCGTAATGGCAAGATTACGGGTTTTAAGGTCAATAGAATACGACCAAACTCAAAAATGGCTACAATTGGTCTTAAGGTGGGGGATTTGATAGTCAAAGCAAATAATGTAGAACTCAAATCGTATAGAGATGCGATTAAGCTTTATAATGATATTGATAAAATCGATGTTTTAGAGCTTGTAGTGATACGAAACAATCAAGAAAAGGAAATAATTTATGAAATTCATTAAAACACTATTTTTTATTACAATCTTTGTACTCTCAGTACACGCAAGGGAACAGGTCAATGTCAATTTTTCCAACTTGCAAATTAATGATTTTATTAAATTGGTATCAAAAATTACGCACAAGAACATATTGGTAAACAATAAAATAAACGGTACAGTAAATTTTGTAAGCACAACACCCATTTATGATGATGAACTTATAGGTTTATTGGTGTCTGTATTGGAATCGAAGGGTTTTACCCTTATACAAAATGGCTCTATCTATGAGATAGTACGTTCTAGTGAAGCTGCCAAACACAATGTAAAGGTTGTCAAAACAGACAAAGGGCTCAAAGGTTCTTTGATGGTAACACGGGCTATCAAGGTTAAAGGGGAGAATGTTGATATTGTGGCTGCAAAAGTGCGTTATCTTATTTCTAAAACTGCCAAACTTATGACAATGAAAGAGAGTAATACTATTCTTTTGACTGATTATCCTAAAAACATCAAAACGATCAAAGAGGTGATTAAAAATATTAACAGAGATTATGAGATGGTTGTAAAGGTGGTCTATGTTCATAATACTGAGGCTAAAAAATTGCAAGCTCGTATAGTAGATATTGCTAAGTCTGTTTTTAATACAAAAATAGTTTCTGAAAATGTAAAAGTTATTTTAGATGAAAATATTAATGGAATTATTGTTGTAGGAAATGCAAAAAATGTGAAAAAAATTGAAAATCTTATTCATAAGCTTGATGTGGAGTCAAAAATTAATATAGTAGTTGAGATTTTCCCTCTAAAAAATTCAGATTCCAAAGCTACACTTGCTACATTAAATGAGATTATTAAACAGCAAAAATACAATGATCCAGCCCTTAAGCCAAATATAACTGCAAGTGATGAGATTAATGCTATTATCGCTATAGGTGATCCTATTATCATCAAAGGGGTGAAACTCATCATTGATGAGCTTGACAAAGAGAAATATCAAGTGTATGTTCAGGCAAAAATTATAGAGATCAATAAAAACAAATCAGAAAGCATTGGAATGAAATACGGGTTTGCAGCAGGTGATGTTTCCTCTTCGGGTCTTTATGCAATGAGTGCGAATTTTGGTTCAGAAACATTGACAAAAGCTGCTTTGGGCGCAGTGAGTGATGCTCTTGGTACTATAGGAACAACAACCCAGTCTGCTTTGGCATTGGGTGCGACTTTGGATTTTTTACAATCTCACGGTGCATCTAAATCGATTTCTAACCCATCTATTTTATGTGTTAATAATAAAGAGTCCTCTATTTATGTTGGTAAAACCATCTCGGTATCTTCTGGGCAAACAGCAGTGGCAGGAAGTACAACAACCTCATACAAAAGGGAAGATGTTGGTCTGACATTAAAAATCAAACCGCGTGTATCATCAGTTGATAAGGTTACACTCGATGTGGAAGCTGTTTTGGAAAATATTTTGGATGATGGTTCTCAAAATGCAACAGGACAGCCAGTAACCTCAAAACAAGAGGTGAAAACACAAGCAATACTACGAAATGGTGAAAATATCATTATTGGTGGTCTTGTAAAAAGCTATGAACGTAATGCAAAAAGTAAAGTGCCGCTTCTTGGGGATATTCCTCTTATAGGTGAGTATCTTTTTAGTTCAAATTCTGTTATAGATGAGCAAGATAATTTAGTAGTTATCTTAACACCGTATGTTATTGACAAAAGTGATGAACTTTCCAAACTTCAAGCAGATCTTGGCATCTTGGCAAAAATTCAAGAGGAGTATAACAGAAAAGCTTTTGAGCTTATTGAACAACGAAAAATCATTGAAGAACAAAAGAAAAATAGATTTGTTGTCGATCCATTGAAGGTACAAAAAAGATGATAACTTTAGAACCACTTCATAATCTCTCCCTTGAGGTTTATGAACCAGACGAGATACAAACAGAACTTAGTATTAAAAACTATCTTCTCTTTAGTAAACTAAATGGAGAGGTGAAAGCTTTTGTCTGTGAACGTTATCTTGTAGAGGCAAGTAATTACTATACAAAACTTGGTATTACTTGTCCATTGGTATTACTTGATGAAGATTCTTTTGATAGACTCTATAATCGTTTTTTAGAGCTTAGAACTGACAAAACGATGGAGAGTATGCAAGAAGAGGGTGAAGAGAGTGCAAGTGAGGAAGAACTCTCCTTAACAGACTTTTTACGAACATCGAGTGATATTTTAACAAGTGAAGAATCAGCTCCTATTATCAAGTTTGTTAATGCTCTGTTTTATCAGGCTATTAAAAAACGAGCTTCCGATATCCATATAGAGGTGCAGGAAAAAAGGGGAGAGGTTCGTTTTAGAATTGATGGAATGCTTGTGAAAAATGCAGATTTGGATAAAAAGGTGGTCAGTCTTATAGTCAGTCGTATCAAGGTTATCTCAAACCTTGATATTTCTGAGAAAAGGATTCCACAAGATGGACGTACACAGATAAAAATAGCAGGG
>JAMOSN010000051.1 GCA_027068455.1 Sulfurimonas sp. | reverse complement strand
TCTCAACATTTCCCTTTTTTGCTTTGACTTCAAGAAGGTCAACATGTTTGGCATAACCTACGTTTATCATCTCTTGTGTAGTATTTTCCAAAGTTTCAATGTTATGTAAAATCTTTTCAAGATTTTTTATACTTGAATCCAAAAGTGCCATATCATAAAAACTCTTACGAAGTTCATATGACTTTTCAGTCATGATTTTATCTTTATCAAGAGATTTTATCTTTTTCATCTCTTTCATAATGTTTGTATAACTGGTAATAGCAAAGCCTGTAAAGAGAGGCACTTCATATTTGAGTTTACTTTGGTACAGATTTCTGTATCCAGGATAGTTTAGGTTTTTTGGCTGTGTTGCCAAAAGTTGTTGTGTGTTTCCCGGTAATCCGCCCATTTGTCCTAGAAACTCATCAAAACCAAAGTCATTAAAATCAGCCTCACGTGAGGTGAGCTTAAATCCAAAAACATTTCCTGCATCATTGGATCGAGCTACATCTTGAACAAAATCAAGCTTACCCCAATTCATCCCTTGTATGGCTTTTTGATCCTCTTTTGCTGCTTTTACATCGAATTTTGCAGCTTTAATCTCTAAATTTTGAGATTTGAGAATATCTAAAGCTTCATTAAGAGATAAATTGTCAGTTGTATTATTATTTGCACTTAGTATGAGTGCAAACGCTAGTATACTAACGATTTTTTTCATAAAAAATATCCTTTTTATTATGTTAAATTTTAACTCTTTATTATAGCATATATTTTATTTTGAAAAGATTATGTTAGTATTCAATTTATTTATTTTATATTTAATAATGAATAGTATAATTTATTTATATAATTATTATAATTTTTGATAAAGGTAAAAGGGATGCGTAGAATAAATTTACTTGGTGCCATTTCCATCGGAATAGGTGGTATGGTGGGTGGTGGTATCTTTGCTGTTTTGGGTGAAGCTGTTTCACTTGCTCATGGTGCAACTGCCGTTTCTTTTTTTGTAGCAGGTTTGGTTGCACTCTTTAGTGCTTACTCTTATGCGAAACTCTCTGTTGTGTATCAAAGTGAGGGTGGAACTGTTACTTTTGTAGATAAAGCTTTTGGTGACAACATCCTCTCTGGTTCTATCAATCTTATGTTATGGCTGAGCTACCTTGTGACTATCTCTTTGTATGCAACAGCATTTGCCTCCTATGGAGGAACTTTTTTTAAAGAGATGACTCCTTTATTGCATCATACTCTTATCAGTGTTGCTATTGTACTGCCTGCTGTGATTAACTTGGTGAGTGCTTCTTTTGTTGGTAAAAGCGAAACTGTCATTGTTGTGATAAAGGTGAGTTTGCTTATTGGTGTTATTATTGCAGGAGCTCCTTATGTAGAGCCACAACGTCTCTCTCCCCAAAACTGGGGAACACCACTTTCTATCATTACTGCGGGAATGATTATCTTTGTAGCGTATGAGGGGTTTGAACTTATTGCCAATGCAGCAGAAGATATAAAAGATCCTCAAAAAAATCTGCCTCGTGCTTTTTATGCTTCTGTTATTATCGTTGTTGTGTTGTATGTGCTTATCTCTATCATCACAGTGGGCAATGTCTCAGAAGAAGCTCTTATGAAAGCCAAAGATTATGCTTTGGCAATAGCAGCAAAACCCTCTTTGGGGGAAAATGGTTTTATTCTTGTCGCTTTAGCGGCACTTTTGTCTACTTTTTCAGCTATTAATGCTACTATATATGGAAATGCACGACTCGGCTATATCATTGCCAAAGATGGAAAACTCCCAAAGCAGTTGATGCAGGAGAAAAACAATGTACCCTTTATGGGGGTTGTCTATACTGTAATGCTTAGCTTGTTTTTAGCCAATACTATTGATTTGAATGAGATAGCCATTATAGGGAGTGCTGGATTTTTGCTTATTTTTTTCATAGTAAATATCAGTGCTTATAAGTTGCGTGTTGCCATTGGGGCAAATAAATTTATTGTCATACTTGCAGCGCTGTTTAGTTTTATAGCACTTGTTACACTCTTGATTCATACCTATACCTCAAATCCTAAGGCTGTCATTGTTTTTATGTCCTTTGTGATTTTTTCATTGCTCTTTGAACTGATATATGGACGATTTATGCGTAAACAGTTTTTTTACAGAAGTTACAAAAAAAGTTCGTAAGGAAAGTTACTTTTAACGTTATGCTAACATAGGAGTGTTATACTTTTTCTATCATAAAACACAAAGGTAGAAAAAATGCAAAGAAAAACTTTGTTTTTTACATTTGTGTTTGGCTTTGCACTCCAAGCACAAACACTTACATTGAGTCAAACTATAAATAAAACTTTACATAATCATCCTGATATAAAATCGTTTGCGCTTAAAGTTGAACAATCACAAAGTGTATACAAGTCAGAATCTTCAGCATATTTACCACAAATCAATCTCTTGGCTAATTACAATCTTGTACAAACTTATGTTTTCCCAGTCAATGGATCGTTTCATACAGTAGATGACAGTGGTTGGAATGCTGGGGTTAATCTAAAACAAAAAATATGGGATTTTTCCAAAACATCTTCAAGAGTAGGGGCATCAAAGCTTGATAAAAAAATAGCACAACTCTCCCTTAAGGATATTAAAGCTCTGTTGGTTTATAAAGTGACATCCCTGTATGAACTTATGATTGTTCAAAAAGAGGCTGTTGGGGTAAGGCAAAAAGATCTTCAAACAAAACAGGCATATTATGAGCAGGCACAGGCTCTTGTCAAGGAGGGGCTTAAAACAAATGCCGATGCAAGCCGTTTTCTCTCCTCTGTATATAATGCTAAAGACAACCTTGCAGCAGCACAGGTAGCGTATGAAAAAGCAAAAAATACACTGAGCCTGTATATAGGAGAAAAGATTGCAGATGATGTTGTTTTAGAAAGAGATACTGTTGAAACACAAGCCAAACTGAGTCAAAATATAGAAGATGAGATTTTAAAAAGTAACTATCAGCTCTCCATTTTTTTAGATAATATCCAAAAAAATGTTCTTTTACATAAAGCGAGTAAGGCTTCCCATTATGGTTCTATCGACGCTGTAGCTTCTTATACCCATCTTGATACACTCAATGTTTATGATTCCAAGGTGGCAGGCGTGACATTGAGTATCCCTTTGTATAGTGGTGGAAGACTTAGTGCCGAAGCACAAAAAGCAAAAATAGCAGCACAAATCGCAAAAGAGCAGTATGCTTCCAAAAAGTTGGCACTCAAAGAGGAGATAGAATCACTTCTTTTGGATATTAAACGCTATAACAAAACAATCGAGGCAAAAAAAGCACAACTAGATTCGGCAACAGAGACACAAAAGGTGCTTGATGGACGTTATAAAGAGGGGCTTAGTACCTATATCGAGGTACTTGATGCAACAAGCGTTGTTCTTGGTGCAAAGCTTGGACTTTTAGAAGCATACTATCTAAAGAGTATGGCAATACATAGAATTGAATATTTACAAGGAAAAATCTAATGAAATCGTTTTATAAATATATAATTGGTGCTGGTGTTATAGCACTACTTGCATTTGTCGTTTATAACAAAGTGTATATTCCAAAAACAACGTATGAAACACTCAATGCAACAAAAGGTGATATAGCCCTGAAGGTTTTTGGTATAGGGGAGGTTGGAGCTAAAACAGTTTATAATGTTAGTGCAGGTGTCAATGCAAAGTTGATCTCTCTTGCTACTGATGAAGGTAAATGGGTTAAACAAGGTGAGATGATAGCAGCTTTTGACAGTGTTGATTTACCTATTCAGATACAAGAAGCAAAAATAGGGGTACAAAAAGCTCGAAGTGAACTTATAGCTTTAGAAAAAGAGCTTCAAAGTCTACAAGTACAAAAACAACTCGCTCTTGTTACTTATAACAGATATGTCAAACTTAAAAAACAATCATTCGCTTCCCAATCAGAATATGATAAAGCACAGGCTGACTTAAAAGTGATAGAAGCACAAATAGAAGCGACAAAAGCACATATAAACTCTTCAAAAACAGAGGTGTTACGTGTAAGTAAAAGTGTCAAAGCTTTAGAAGAGAAACTAAGTCGCTATACTGTGTATGCTCCTGTTGATGGATATGTCATTGCTAAAAAAGCTGATTTAGGACAAACACTCCTTGCTGCACAAACACTTTTTGAAATTGTACGTTCTGATGATATCTGGGTTAAAGCAAATATTGATGAAAGAATAAGTGGTGATGTGAAAGTTGGTGCAAAAGCAACCATTAAACTTCGCTCATCAAAGAAACAGTATGATGCCTATGTTAAAAGAATTGCACCACAAAGTGATGCAATCACTCAAGAGAGAGAAGTTGATGTTGCCTTTGAAAATCTGCCAATTCCATTTTATATGAATGAACAAGCAGAGGTGTATATAGATACCAAGGAGTTGAAAAATGTTGTTATAGTTCCCGCTGTTACAATTGTTTATAAAGATGATATAAGTGGTGTATGGATTAAAAAAGGGCAAAAAGCACATTTGCAAAAGGTGGAGCTCTTGGGAATATCAGATGGGAAAGCTGCTGTAAAAGGTTTGACAAGTGGTAGTGAACTTTTACTTGTTTCAACAAAAAACAAACCTCTTAAAGAGGGTATGAAAGTACACTAATGATAAATTTAGCACAAAAAGATATAGCACACACTTTTGGTAAGTTTATAGTGACTGCTATGGGTGTTGGAATGCTTTTGGGAATAGTTCTCATTATGATGGGAGTTTATCGTGGAATGATTGCGGATGCTGAGGTATTACTAGATGATTTACATGTTGATTTGTGGGTGGTTCAAGAAGATACTCTTGGACCTTTTGCTGAGTCATCAAGAATTCATGAAGATATGAAAGATACTATCCATGCTCAAGATGGTGTAGATAAAACAGCAGCACTTACTTTTCAAAATATTCAAGTTCCTGTACGGGGAAAAAAGGTGCGTGTTGTAGCTCTTGGGTATGACCCTTTTGGTGCAATAAATCCTATAAATCCAAAGCGTCTTATAGCAGGAAGAACATTGAGTCAAAGTCATTATGAGATAGTTGTCAATGATAAACTAGGGCTTGAACTTGGTGAAAAGGTAGCTCTAGGGAGAAATATTTATACAGTAGTAGGCTTGGCACACGGTGCTGTTTCTTCAGGTGGTGATTTACTTGTATATATCAGTCTCAAAGATGCACAGGAATTACAGTTTATGTACTCCAATGCCCGTATTCGTAACGATAGAGAAAGAGGTATAGGTGGGGGAGATTCTCATATGGTCAATGCTGTTGTTGCAACACTTAAAAATGGATACAGTGTAGATAAAGTAGCAGCAAATATAAAGCGTTACAAACATAAAAGTGTTTATACACATGATGAACAGCTTACAATATTGACAAAGAATCTGATTGAGCGTGCTTCTAAGCAAATAGGGCTTTTTACTACTATTTTGGTGATAGTATCAACTATTATCATCGCATTGATTATCTATACAATGACATTAGAGAAGATGAAAGAGATATCTATTATGAAACTTCTTGGTATTCCAAACTCCGTCATTATTAAAATGATTGTGCAAGAGACAGTGCTTCTTGGTTTTTTAGCTTTTATATTTGGTAATATTTTTGCTCATTTAATCTATACGAAGTTTCCAAAAAGGGTAGTATTGGAGCTTCCTGATGCTTGGATGCTCTTTTTAGTTGTTCTTGCAGCATCGATTCTATCATCATTTATAGGGGTGAAAAAAGTGATCAGTGCAGACCCAGCAGCAGCGATAGGTGGATAAAATGAAACAACAAAGTATAAAAGTACAAAATCTTTATAAAATATTTGGTAGTGGTGATAATGAGGTTCGTGTTATTGAAGGTGCTGATTTTCAAGTTGATAAAGGGGAGCTTGTAGCACTTATTGCTCCAAGTGGTGCAGGAAAAACAACACTGCTTATGATGATAGGATGTGTAGAAGAACCAACAAGTGGAAAGATATGGCTTGGTGATGAGTTGGTGTATGATAACAAATGGCTCACTCGCCAAACACGCAAGATTCGTCGCGAGAAGATAGGTTTTATTTTTCAAGCACATTATCTTATCCCTTTTTTAAATGTGATAGAGAATGTTACACTTGTTTCTCAGGTGAACGGTGTTTCTGAGAAAAAAGCTGAAGCAAAAGCGATGGAGCTTCTTGAATACTTTGATATAGGTGACAAAGCCAGATCAATGCCATCAGAACTCTCAGGTGGACAAAACCAACGTGTGGCAATTGCACGTGCTTTGGCAAATGAACCAGAGATTATCTTGGCAGATGAACCAACTGCAGCACTCGATTTAGAGCGTTCTGTTGATGTTGTCAAGATGCTTAAAAAAATAGCAATAGAGCAAGATGTTGCCGTTATTATGGTAACCCATGATGAAGCGATGTTACCTCTTTGTGATAGAATACTTAAAATAGAAAATAAAAAAGTGGTCTCTCACCCTGTAGTAAAAGGTGAAGTAGGATTGTTATGAAAAAAATACTCTTTTTAGAGGATGATGAGGT
This sequence comes from Sulfurimonas sp., assembly GCA_027068455.1. Taxonomy (GTDB): domain Bacteria; phylum Campylobacterota; class Campylobacteria; order Campylobacterales; family Sulfurimonadaceae; genus Sulfurimonas. The sequence goes on along the minus strand of JAMOSN010000051.1, from coordinate 3,926 downwards.
TTTAGCTGAATCACTTATTGAACTACTTGAAGCAGAAAATTTTGCAATAACACATGTATGTAATGGTGAAGAGGTTTTAGAAAAAACACTAACCAAAGAGTTCTTACTTGAAGAGCTCTCTTTTGCCGATAAAGAGATGAGTGATGGCTCTTTGCGTGTTCATATTAATAAGCTAAGAAAGCTCTCCTTACCAATAACAACAATTAAAGGAGTTGGTTATCGCCTTAGCTCATCATGAAAAAAGTGCTTTTATAAAGTTCTTTTTTACCTATTTTATCAGTGTAGCACTCCTGATTTTGGCTGCTGGATTTTTTTATTTTGAGCAGATGAAATCTCAACTAATCAAGTATGAACATTTTTCTCTTATAGAGTATGCAAGACATATTAAAATGGGTGAAGATTTAAGTGAATTTTCGAAAGATTTTCGCTACACATTTACAAAAAAACAAAAGCATATCAGTATAAGTAATTTCTCTGAAGAGAATGGTGAGTTTACAAAGTATATACCAACTCGCCATGAGGGAACATACTTGCAGGTTTTTAAATCAAGAGACTCTTATGAACAAAAGCTTGCACACCTAAAGATGAAAATTATAGCTATTCAGATAATACTGCTTTTTGTTTTTGGACTTATTAGTTATTTTTTGGCAAAGAGTGCACTTAAACCCCTGAATGAAAGTATCGATACTCTTGATAAGTTTGCCAAGGATCTTATACACGATTTAAACACGCCAGTAACAGCAATGAAGCTTAATATCAAGCTTTTGGAAAAACAAAAAACATTGCAGAATCTCAAAGCTTTTGAGCGTTTGAAAAAAAGTGTTGGGGTTATATCGGAACTTCATACAAGTTTGACTACACTTTTGGAAAATAAAACCTTTCAGCTCAAAACTCTTAATGTATGCAGTATTGTAAGTGATGTTATTGAGTTGCACCAGCCAAACTATCCCCATTTGAAGTTTATTATTGAGTGTTTTTCTTTAGAAACGAAAGCAAATGAGAATGCTCTAAAGCAGATTTTACATAATATCATCTCCAATGCCTGTAAATATAACACACCAAATGGGTATATAAAAATTTATACAAAATCGAAGGTATTATATATCGAGGATAGTGGCGTAGGGATCAAAGAACCTGATAAGATTTTTGACAGAGAGTATAGTGCGCAAAACAGCAGTGGACTTGGTCTTGATATTGTCAAACGTTTATGTGAAGCTATGGATATTAGGATTGATGTTATGTCTAATGATAAAGGAAGTTGTTTCGTTCTAATATTTCACTGATGTGGTTGGCAGGATATTATACTTATCTGATAGTGTAGGTGTGAGTTTATATCTTGTATTTATTTTTTTTCAAAAAAGAAAAAGTTTTTTTATCCATTAACATTGTGGTAACATAACCATGTTACTATAACAGAAAAACTGAGGATATTTTTATGAAAAACAAACTACTAACACTTTTAAGTGTTACATTACTGATAACTTCTGTTGGTGTTACAACACTCCAAGCACAATCTAACACGCAACAAAAAAAGCAAAAACCTTTTTTGATTCAAGGTAAACTTCCCCATTTGACTATGATGGTAAAAATATTATGGAATGATGAAGATTTGGCACTGACTACAGCTCAAAAGCAACAACTTCTTCAAATTAGACAAGAAACAATGACACAGGTGAAAGCTTTGGCGAGACAAATTTTTAAACTTGAAAATCAAATAGTGGAGGCAAGTAATCACGGTGCCAAACCTGAAAATGTAAAAGATGATGTCTTTAAACTTGCAGAGTTAAGAGCACAAGCTACTATGGTACATCTTGAGTGTATTTATAAAACACGCAAGGTACTGACAAAAGATCAACTTTACATTTTAGAATAACACTTGCGTGTTATTCATCAAAAAGGGAGAGTATAAGCTCTTTTGATTCTTTATCAAGGCGTTGTACTTTTGCATTAAAATCTATGTAAACAAGTAAAATATGAAGCTCAAATATTTTTACATCTTCTTTGTATATGGTTTGTTTTAAACTAAACGAAGCCGCTTTCATCTCTACAAGCTCACTAGTAACTTTTAAAACATCTCCAAGTTTTGCACTTGCAAAAAACTCAGCTTCTACCTTGCGTGCTACAAAATGTCCTTTTGGTAAAATAGGGGTAAGCCCTTTTTTAAAAAAAGCCTCACTGCGTGCTCTTTCACAAAAGTTTAAGTAGTTGGAGTGATAAACCACTCCTCCTGTGTCTGTATCTTCGTAGTAAACGGTTATTTTCATTTTTATCCTCTATTTATGATTCTTAATTTTTAAAGATAATAGTCTCTTTATTATAGTCATATATATAATCAACAATTTTACCACTTATAATAAGTTCAATTGCTTCTTCAATAACATTAAGTGGAGCAACAAACCACTCACGGGGTTTATGGATAGAACCCTTTTCATCAACTATATCTATATCTAAACAGCTATTACTGAAAAATTTATGGATTAATTGCTCTAGTTTGTGAGGATTAACATTATAAACTTCAAAAACGGATACTACTTGAACATCAGCCATAAGATAAGTTGGGTCTTGCGAAGCATTTTTAATTCTAGTTTCTACATCTGTTGTAGAAAACCCAATCTTATAGAGATTTCTTTTAGTGGCAATTCTATCATCATTGCTTAATGATTTGAGTATGTAAATATATCCATTCTGAGTATCTTCTTTAGCAATTTGATTTAAATCATTCATAATTCTATCTTCATGTTCACTTACAAAATAACCATCTTCATATAGGCCTTTACCAAGTGAACGAAGTAGCATGTTTGAATATGTGCCATTTTCAAAAATAGTAGTTGTACGAGCATCTAATTTATGATGTTTATCTTTCCTTGGTTTTTCAATATTTTCTAAATATACCAACACCCCTTTTAAAACAAAAAAAGCACCTTTTTTAAAGAATCTTTCATTAAACTTAACAAGCTTTCTCTTTCCAGCTTTTAAGTCTTTTTGGCATTCTTTAAATAGTTCTTCATATTTTTCAAAATTCTCAAGCCTAGTTCTTCTTGCAACAAAGTCAGTTTCAGCTCTACTTTTTTCTATCTTTGGAACATTCACTAAAGTATGAATATCCTCTTCCTCTTTAGTTTCCAATAATCCAAAAGTATCACTATTTAAAATATCATCAAGAGAGTTTATATTTGCCATTATTACTCCTCTATATCCTCTAACAAATCATATTGATCATATTTTTTAAGAGCCTTCATTTTATCAGGATTTTCTCGTATCCCTTTGAGCCTTGAGAACAATCTTCTTTCATTCATATCAGTAGATTTTTGAGGTTCATATCCATTGTGTTCTAAAAAGTCATTAATCTCTTCAAAAGAAGCCACCAATCTATCATCAGCAGTTACAACTTGATTTTTAGCTTTAACTTCTAGCAATCCCAATGGGTCACTATCAAATATATTATTAAGTACTGTCTCTTTATCCATTTGCTCGTTTTCTCTTCTCTTCTTTTAAATAAATAATACACTCAGCCATTCTTCTCTCTTTTGGGTCACTAGAGTTTAGGTCTGGTTCTGTCCCATGTTCTTTTATAAACTCATTTATCTTAGGCCACAATATCGCAGCTTCCTCAAAATCCATTTTTATTCTAGTAGCCTCAATAGACTCTTGAATGAGTTTAAGCACTCCAGTAGTAACCTGTTTAGATAAAATCTCAAAAGCATGCTGAAACGGATTTATGCTATTGATAAGGTCTATATTTAAATCATCTAAGTTTATAAACTTATCGGCCATTCGTATAAATTTCTTATCGCCATTTTGTTCTATCTTTGCATTTCTAACAACACTATCTACAACTACATATTGACTTAGCTCTTTTACTTCTGCTTCATCCAAGTCGGGGTACTTTACTTTTATGATTTTAGGTATTAAAACTTCATTGATAA
>JAMOSN010000050.1 GCA_027068455.1 Sulfurimonas sp. | reverse complement strand
GTTGTAAGACCAACTGATTCCATTAGTTCAAGTGGTGCTGTTGCACTTCCACCTTCACCACTGTCAACAGTGATAAAATCTGGAATGTTTTTACCCTCTTTTTTTCTTTGTAAAATAGCTTGAGCAAGTTCCTCTACAGAAGCAGCATCAGAGACTACTATTTTAAATCCTACTGGTTTGCCTGAGAGTTTTTGCAGTTTTTCAACAAAATCTAAAAGATGCTCTGTTGTATCTGCATAAGGAAATCTGTTTGGTGAAAAGATATCTTTTCCTTCCTCTACACCACGATAGTAAGCGATATCAGCAGTAACTTTACTTCCTGCAAGTTTTCCACCTGTTTGTTTTGCACCTTGAGCGATTTTAATCTCTGTCATACGGCAAAAACGCATCACTTTTTGGTATTTCTCTTCATCAAAATTGCCATCTTTGTCACGTACACCATAAAGACCTGAACTCATTTGAAAAATCATATTTGGTAAACTTGAGGGTACCTCTTTTGGAAAAACATCAAGTGGTGCATCCCATTTTACACGAAAAAGTACATGAGAGGTGGTATCATAAATGTATGTGTTGCGTGTTTTGCCTTTTAGAAGTATATTTCTGTACCATTTAAGAGCTATTTTTCTATTAAAAAGTGTATCACCGATTTTAAAAGCAAACTCTGCAAGAGGAGTACTTTTTACTATTTCTAGGTATTTGTTATTTTTGATATCGGGTTTGAGTGTAAAAAGGTGGTTTGAGGTAAGACCTCCTTCTCCTGTATTTATGGTCAGATCTGAGTTTTTACCAGCTAATGAAAATGCTCTTACAGCTTCAGGTGAAAGCGCACCATCACTCATAGCAGAACGTATAATAGGTGTTTTTGAGATAAAAGGGTGTTCTCTGCTTTCTCCAAAAACAACACTCATATCATCATCAACTTCATCATCGTTAAGGACATTACTTGCGTGTTTAATGACAAAACGTGATCCACCAAAAGGTTGACTTACTGAAAATGATTGATAGTTAGGTTTGTCTTTTGCTGCTGTATAAACCCAGTCGATTTTATCTTTAGAATCGTAAAAGGTTTCCTCTGCAAAGTATTGACGCAAAGGTTCACGTAATGCTTCAAAAAGGTAACGAAACCTTCCAATAACAGGGTAGTTAATAAGTAGAGAGTGCTGTCTTTGAACATATTTATCATAAAAGTATAAAAATACAATTGCTATAATAGCTATGACAGTAAAGAGTTCGAAAAAATCGAGCAAAATTTCCCAAATATTATCTATAATGTTATCAAAAAAATACAAATTAAAAATCCTTTAAAGATATGGTCTCTTCCGTTTTGTTGAGTAAATCTTTTACCCAGATGGTTTGTGATTCAAGTTCATTAGAACCTATCACACAACAGTACTGAGCATTTGCTTTGTCTGCATTTTTCAGGTGTGCTTTGAGATTGCGTGAACGGTATTCACACGTTGCTTTTGTATCTTGTCTTTTTTTCTGTGTTAAAGAGATGACAAGTTCAACCGCTTCCTCATCCATAGCTCCAAGATAAAACCCTTCACGCACTTCTTCAGGCATTACGATAAGCTCCATCAAACGTTCAACCCCCATCGCAAAACCAACAGCAGGGGTAGGGCGTCCATCTAAGAACTCTACAAGTCTGTCATAACGACCACCACCAGCGATGGCACTTTGGCTTCCTATGTTGTCGCTGACAAACTCAAACGCTGTTTTTGAGTAGTAATCAAGCCCACGAACAAGGTTTGTATCTATCTCATAAGCGATATTGTTGGCATCAAGGATTTTTTTGAGTTTGCTAAAGTCACTTTCACAACTCTCACAAAGGGAATTGATAAGTTTTGGAGCGTTCTCATAAAGAGACTGACATTTTTCATTTTTGCAATCAAGTACACGGATAGGATTGGTGGTTTTTCTTCTTTGGCAATCTTCACAGATTTCGTTCTCAACACTCTCTATGAAATTTACAAGATTATCACGGTATGGAGGCATACATTCTTTACATCCAAGGGAATTAAGTTGCAGTCTGTAGCCAATACCAAGCTTTTGTAAGATATCTGCTACCATCATAATCATAGTAGCATCTTCATATACACTCTCCTGTCCAAAACTCTCTACACCAAACTGATGAAACTGTCTTAGACGACCTTTTTGTGGTCTTTCATAACGAAACATAGGACCATGATAAAAGAAGCGGTGTGTACCACCAGCACGGTCAAGTTTGTTTTGGATAAAAGCACGGACCACACCAGCTGTTCCCTCAGGACGCATACAAACGTCGTTACCCCCTTTGTCTTCAAACTGGTACATCTCTTTCCCTACAATATCACTACTCTCACCAACACTTCGTTTAAAAAGGGCTGTTTCTTCTAAAATAGGTGTTTCTATAAAATGAAAACCGTAACGCTGTGCAACAGTTGTTGCTGTTTGTATAAAGTATGTAAATCTTGTATAATCATCTTTATTTAAAATATCGTTCATTCCACGAAGTGATTTAATCATCTCAAACCTTGTTTTTCTTTTTGTTTATTTTATATAAAAGGATACCATTTTTATTATTATAAGTGTATAATGTATGGAAGAAAAATCTATCAAGGAGTAGTGATATTATGAAATTATGGATATCTGATTGTCAAACACAAACACACCGCTTGGTAAAGATCAACTGTGACAAGCATAGTGACTATGCTTATCTTGGAGATTTAGATGATGTAGCCTTACGGGAGTTTCTTCGCACTATTGAAGATAAAAACATCCAAAAAAATGTAGATTTGCTTAAATATTATGGGTACTTGAATATTTTTGTGATTAGTAAAGTTTAATATTGTTTAATATCTCTTTCGTGATACTCTCAATACTTTGCGTTGCATCAATGATTACAAGCTCAATTCCCAAAAGCTGTGCTGCTTCGATGATGGCATCTTGAATTTGTAAAAGGTACTCACTGCCACGCAACTCTATGCCGTCAAGCTCTTTTTGAGAGAGGCGGTATTGTAGCTCTTTTTTGGTAAGTTTGAGTAAAAACACTTTCTCTGGATAGAGTTTTTTCGTTGCAAAGTGGTTGAGTGCTACTATGTCATCTTTTGGTATTTCACCTTGGATAAGTGCATATGCTACACCGCTAATGGCACTTCTGTCGCTAATAATCATTTTTGTTTCAATATTTGGTTCTATAATCTCTTTGATATGTTCAGCTCTATCAGCCAAAAAGAGTAAAAACTCTGCGTGTTTACTTTGTGCTTTAGCTGAGAGTACCATCTCTCTTATCTCTTTTCCGATTGCCGTACCACCTGGTTCTTTTGTGATAATGGCATCTTTAAAGTGGTGTGCAAGAAGAGCAATTTGCGTGCTTTTTCCAGCAGTGTCTATACCTTCTATTGCAATGTACATGATTCTATTTTTCCTATAATATTTTGCACCTCTTTAGGCACAAGATGATCAATTTTTCCATTGAATTTTAACAAATTTCTTACGATAGAAGAGCTGATAAATGCGTGTTTGAGTTTTGGCATCAAGTAAACTGTTTCGATAGTATCATCAAGAGAGTTGTTTAGGTATCCAAGTTGTAATTCATACTCAAAATCACTCACAGCACGCAACCCGCGAATCAGTACATCAGCATTGTGTGTACGTGCAAGTTCTACCGTCAGATTATCAAAACCAACAACACGAACACCATCAATGTTCTCAACAGCTATACGAACCATCTCTATACGTTCCTCAAGGGTAAAAAGGGGTTTTTTATCAACTGAAGCAGCTACAGCCACTATAACCTCATCAAAAAGGTTGCGTGCTCGCTCTATAATGTCATAATGCCCGTTGGTTATAGGGTCAAATGTCCCAGGATATAATGCTATTTTTTTCAAAAACTACTCCCATCTTTTATATAAATCATTCTTAATGCCAAGTAGATCAAACCACTTGCCTATCATAAAGTTTTCCATCTCTTGGAGTGTTTGTTGTTGTGAATAATACGCCATAACAGGTGGTGCTATGATAACACCAAGAGTAGAGAGTTTATGCATATTTTCTAAAGCTATGGCAGAAAAGGGCATCTCTCTGGGCGCTAAAAGAAGTTTTTTTTGCTCTTTTATCATAACAGAAGCACAACGTGTGATAAGGTTGTCTGCTATACCACACGCAACTTTTGCCACAGTGTTCATGGAACAGGGGATGATAAGCATACCATCTACACCAAAAGAACCTGAAGAGATAGAGGCTGCTATATCATCATTACTATGAATAATCACATCTTCTAAAAACAGCTCTTTTTGTAGTACAGTTTGTGCATTTTGAGATACCACAAGATGTTTTTCTATCCCACTAGGAAGGAGTTCTAATGCTTTTAAACCAAGTTGTGCACCACTTGCACCACTGATGGCTATTACTATTTTTTTCATATAACCTCTGCTTTGTTACGACCTGTAACACGTACTTTTATTGTTTTTCTATTTTTATTTTTCACTTTTATTATCTCGTGAAGCCTTCCATTTTGGAGTGCTTTGGCACTAAAGTTAATAGCTATGCCGTTTTCCTCCAACCATACAGAGACATCACTGCCTCGCTTGATATAGACAAGAGGAAGTATATCTCTTTGTGTTACGATTTGAGACTGTTTTATAGTATGTTTTGCTTCATACATTCCACTGTGCAACTCCTGTAAGGGCATAGCGGCAAATTTTTTCAGCATTATACTCTTTTTTTTGAGATTGATGGTAGAGAGTTCATCCCCTTTATGTAAAGTGTTGCGTGTTATATAAACATTTATGCGTGCTTTTATTTCATAGTCAAAAAAGATTTTATGTTTTTGTGGTGTTTTTATATAAAAGGTTGCGTGTTGTTTGAGATAAGCTTTTTTTGGAAAATGGATAGTATAGTTTTTTGGAAGTTGTGTTATAAAATTTCGAGGTTGCGTGTTTATTGCAATAATCTCTATGTCACTATATAATTTACTATATAGTTTTTTTATGGCATTTTCTAGTTTTATTGTGTTAATAGGGCTTTTTTGAGTAAACTGTATATAGGGATATTTGTGTTGCAGATTTTTATAACCATAACGACTTAAAATCGCAAGGAGTTTTTTCTCTTTAACACGCAGTATGTGTTTGTTGTGTTCCATACGGTAGAGAATGGTGTCATCTTTTGATTCAGGAAAGATATCACTGAGTGTTACATAAGGGTGTGTTACATAGTAGTTTCTTTGTAGTTGCGTGTTAGCATTGAGGTATGTTGCAAAAAAGAGTAAAAGAAAAATAATATATTTCATAATGTGATTATACAAAAGATTTTTGTTACTATAGACCCAATTCTTATAAACACGCAACACAGTAAGATGAATTTAAGTCTCTTTTTATACAACTGTTTTGCTATACTGTTACTAAAAATTTATGAGGTTACCATGGTAGAAGTGCAAGAACTTAGTGATGCAAGTTATCCAACATTTATAGAAAATACATCTTCAGTGGTTTTTATCGACTTTTATAGTGATACATGCCCTCCATGCCAAGCACTTTTAAGCTATTTACCCAACTTAGCAAAACATTATGAAAATGAGGATGTAGTTATTACAAAGGTCAATGCCGCATATAATCCAAAGCTCTCAAAAAAGTTTATGGTGCAAAGTGTTCCTTTGACGGTAGTCATAGGCAAAGATAAAATGGTCAAACAAGCAGAAGTGGGACTTTTAAGCATAGATGGTTACATCAAAATGATAGATAAAGCACTTGGTAAAGGTGGCTTTTTCTCGAAGCTGTTTGGATAGTGATGCAAAAAACAATGACCCTTTATATAGATGGTGATGCTTTTGTTAATATGCTTAAACCCATTATCCTTAAACAGATTGAAAAACTTCATATTTCAACCTATGTGGTGGCAAATAAGAAAATAGATATAGGCAAATCACAATATGTACACTACATCATAGTAGATGCGGGTGCGGATGAAGCTGATCATAAAATTGTAGAGATGGTACAAGAGAGCGACTTGGTAATCACAGCCGATATCCCTCTGGCTGACAGAATTATCACAAAAAATGCACATGCAATAGACCATAGAGGTGAGCTGTACTCAAAAGACAATATAAAGCAGCATCTTGCTATGAGAAATCTTATGGAGAATATACGAGAGATGGGTGAGACAACCAAAGGACCAAAACCCTACACACAAAAAGATGCACAGATGTTTGCAAATGCACTTAATGCTTTTTTACAAAAACATATAAAATAGAAAATAGAATGATTTTTTGAATATAAAATAAAAGTGGTACCAGCGGGGGGACTTGAACCCCCACAGCCGAAGCCAACGGATTTTGAATCCGTCGTGTCTACCATTCCACCACGCTGGCATATATTGGTTGGAGATTGAAATAATAGTGAGTTAATACTTAAAAGTAAATAACTTTTAGTCGATATTGGTGTATGGAACTTTAATTGCTAGAGATTTTAGTAATTTGAAGTATGAAAATGTTTGGAGGTTTAGTATGCGTATAACATCGAGTATGTATTATAAAAATCTGTTTGGTAACAGTAATACAAAAATCAATGAAGAGCTTTTTGATGTTAACAAACAAATATCTTCTGGTTTGAGCATACAGTATGCATCTGATAATGTTAGGACTTTTACAGAAACAATGCGTCTGGATAATGAAATGACTACATTATCACAAATCAAAAAAAGCACACAAAGTGGTGCGAAGTTTTCTGAACAGACTGATACTGTATTAAGTGAGTTTGAGTCAAATACTAACAGAATGCGTACTTTACTTATTCAAGCAGCAAATGATACTCAAGATGAACTTTCACGTGATGCAATCGCCAAAGAGTTGCGGGGGATAGAAAAAAATTTAAAATTATTGGCAAACACTTCTATAAATGGTCAGTTTTTATTTGCGGGTTCGGCTGTAAGTAAAAAGCCCATTAATGAAGATGGCACTTATAATGGAAACGATGCTGCTTTAGAAGCACTTATCGGTTCGAACAATAAGCAACAGTTTAATGTGAGTGGTGGTGAACTTTTTTTAGGTGAAGAACTATCTATAACTAAGAAAGTTAGTACAAATGTAGTGAATCAAAATCTTATGGATAAAGGAACTATTACTACATCTAGTACTATTCGTGAACTAATGGGTGATAAAGATAACAATAGTGCTACACAAAATACTAGTTATTTTTATCTAAGTGGCAAAGGAAGTGATGGAAGCTCCATACATAAAAAGATTGTTTTAAATGACACACAAACTGTTGAAAACCTTCTTGATGAGATTGGAAAGGCATATGGTAATACAACTTCATTTGATGTAGTGAATGTTTCTTTAAATGATTATGGGGAAATAGTTGTTGAAGATAAACAAAGAGGTTCATCAAAATTAGATTTTCATTTAGTGGGTGCTGTTGATTTTGATACAACAACTGATGAAAATGGGGATGGAAAAAATGATGATGCTGATGTGGATTCTATAGAACTTCTTGATGTAGGAGAGAGTGATTATGAAAAAATAAAAAATGGTACAGCTACTTCAAATCTTTTTGTTAAAGAATTTGTTAAAAGTGACTTGCAAGCTGCACCAGGAGGAGCGACAAATATTGATGCTCTTTTATATGATAAGACAAATTTCACTAAAAATGGTACACTTTTAAGTGCAAATGCATCGCAAATTGTTAAAAATGATAACAGTTTTGCCATTGCTTCGACAAAATTGTCTGAAGTTGCCGATTTATCACAAGGAAGTGTAGGTACACTTGATGGTACTGTGTTGAATCTTGTAGGGATTGATATTAATGGTAACAGTTACACAGCACAGATAAATTTGAAATCTTCTGCAAATGGTGGTTCTACATTTTCTGTCGATACAGATAATGATGGAGTGGTAGATACAGATTACAATATCTATGATATGAATACACCTCGTGCTAAGGTGGATGCTGATGAGATGACATATCGTCAACTTATGGATGTGATGAATATGGTGGTAACGGATACTTTACCAGCCAGTAGTCCAGGAAGTGCGAATGATTATGATACAGCGATAGAGACTTCTAATACAAAAGGGAGTTTGAACCTTAGTTATGATGGTAAAATCGAGTTCAAAGATTTAACTTCAAATGACACGCAAGCCTCAATAGGTCTTTATGATGCAAACAGTGGGGATTTTTCGGCTGGCTCAAGCAGTACTGTTATGACTTTTAATACAAACAGTGCACTCTCTATTCGTGATCCAAAAACAGATTTTTTTAAAACTATTGATAAAATTATAAAATCAGTAGAAAATTATACACATTTTCCTGATGCAAGCAGTGGAGATGTAGATTCTGTTGGTATTGAAAATGCTATAGAGATGCTTGATGATTTAAAATACCATATATCACAAGTTCATTCAAAAGTTGGGGCACAGTCCAATGCATTAACAACTTCTTTGGAAAGAACAAAACTTATGGAACTAAGCACATCTTCTTTACGTTCTTCGGTTATAGATACTGATATTGCAGAAGCTTCTTTAAAACTGCAACAACTTACCTTGAACTATCAAGCTATGCTCTCTACTGTAGGTAAAGTTTCAAAACTTAGTTTGGTAAATTACCTGTAAAAATATGACAATAAGTCAAAAAATATCTTTATAGATTTTTTTTGGCTATACTTCTTTTTTTATTCTTTATATATAAAGGCAAATAAACTTGAAAGACACTCTCTACATTATTGTTTTTGGAATTTTAATCTACTTGGGGTTTTCGACACTTTTTGGTACAACTGGTTTAATGGGAAGTTATGGGGCTGTTTTTGCGACTTATAATAAGCTTTATTTTGGCTATTTTTCATTTGTGTATCTTTTTGCTGCATTAATTCCACTTTACTTTTTTTATAAAAATAGCAGCCTTGATATTCGTAAGGCAGAAGTTGCCATAGCTCTTTTTTTGATAACTTTTTCTATTCTTTTAGCACAGGCACTTCTTGTAGAGAATGAGTTGCGTGGTAAATTTGGTGGTGATTTTGTTGATTTTCTCTCTCCATATATAGGCGTTTTTGGTTTATGGGTTTTTTGGTTTATTATTAGTTTAGTCTCTATCGTTATTGTCTTAGATAAAAGCACATCAGAGCTTGTTTTTGATATATCTGCATTTTTTAAAAATATTATCAAAAATGATACAGTCGAAGTTCAGAAAAGTGTAGTAGATAGCCACAACACGCAAGAGAATATTACTGCAGATGAAGGTTGTGAGTATCAGCAGGATTTGTTAGATTCATATCATGACAAAGAAGACATTGTAGAAGAAAAAGAGATGGTTTCTTCTGAGAACTTGCAAGAACAAGAGGAAGAAGTTGAAAAAGAACCTGAAATCATTATCAAAAAGAAAAAAGCACCTGCGAAAAAAACTATTTTAGATGTGGCTGAAGAGGTAAAAGAGAGTAAAACAGCTGTTGTTGTTGATGAACTAGAAGAAAATAAAAAGCTTTTAGCTACCATTGAAACAGGTAAGACTGAAAAACCAAAGAATTTTAAACTACCACCTGTTAACTTCTTACAAAAACCAGATAAAAAAACACAAACAGTTGATGAAAGTGAACTTGATGATAAGATTCGTTTTCTTATAGATAAACTAGCACACTTTAAAATAGATGGAGATGTTGTGCGAACCTATGCTGGTCCAGTTGTTTCTACTTTTGAGTTTAAACCAGCTGCCAATGTCAAAGTGAGTAAAATTTTAAATCTTCAAGATGACCTTGCCATGGCACTCTCTGCTGAGACTATCCGTATCCAAGCACCAATCCCTGGTAAAGATGTCGTAGGTATTGAGATTCCAAACGATACTGTTGAAACTATCTATCTTCGTGAACTCTTAGATGACAAACTTTTTAAAACTGCATCTTCACCTCTTACTATTGCTCTTGGAAAAGATATAGTTGGCAAACCATTTGTAACAGATTTGAAAAAGCTTCCTCACTTACTTATTGCAGGAACAACAGGAAGTGGTAAAAGTGTTGGAATCAATGCGATGATACTCTCACTTTTATATAAAAATTCACCCGATCAGTTACGTCTTTTAATGATTGATCCCAAAATGTTAGAGTTCTCTATTTATAATGATATTCCTCATCTTCTTACTCCTGTTATCACTAAACCTAAGCAAGCTATTGCAGCTTTAAATAATATGGTTGCAGAGATGGAAAGACGCTATGAACTCATGGCAGAGAGTCGTACAAAAAACATAGAAAACTATAATGAAAAAATCAAAAAAACTGGTGGAGAGCATTTTCCTTACATCGTTGTTATTATAGATGAGTTGGCAGACTTGATGATGACAAGTGGAAAAGATGTTGAAATTTCTATTGCTAGACTTGCTCAAAAATCCCGTGCCTGTGGTATTCACCTTATAGTAGCAACACAGCGCCCATCTGTTGATGTTGTAACAGGTCTTATCAAAGCGAATCTTCCATCGAGGATATCATACAGAGTAGGACAGAAGGTTGATTCTAAAATCATTTTAGACCAA
>JAMOSN010000049.1 GCA_027068455.1 Sulfurimonas sp. | reverse complement strand
ATTTTAGACTACATCTATTAAACCACTTAAATAAAGATAGGTATTAATCCCTCTACCCCATCCACCTACTTCAAATACCCATAAATTAGGCACTTTTGATTTTATAGGCTTTTTGACTTTCAATACGACTGACACTTACAGTAACATTTTTACAACTTTTCAAAAATATACAACTTATCCATTCATCATCTATTTTTTGTTACGCCCATTCAATCTATAAAAACAACCTCTCCAAATAAAGGCTCTTTATTATAAAACGATTTCTCATTTTCTATTTTAGAGTGCTTATTTGTATCAAAGAGTATAAACTCACTTGTTCCCTCTTCAATCACTCCTGCTGTTTTTCCTATACTTTGTGCCGGATTTTGTACACAAAGTCTAATGAGTTCTTGCCATGAGACAAGACCCTCTTTAACAAGCTTTGTATAGTAGAGTGAAACCCCCTCAATAAGAGAAGATGATCCATACGCAGCATCATAAAATGCAACCTCTTTATTCACAGGGGAATTTGGTTGATGCAATAGTGTGAGCATATCTATCTTACCCTCTTTGAGTTGTTGTTGCAGTTTATACATATTATCTTTTGATGGAAGTGGCGGATTAAACTTTGCCATGGTATTAAACCCTTCACACGCTTCATCACAGTTTATAAGGTGGTGCAGTGAAACTTCACAACTTACAGCAACCCCCTCTTCTTTTGCTTTGCTTATAAGTTCGACGGAACGGGGCGAAGCGATAGATTTAAAAAGGATTTTTATCTCAAAATGGCGTGCTATCTCTATCATTCTTGAAACATGCAGCACTTCACTCAGTTCTGGAATCCCTGCAAGTCCAAGACGAGAACTTACATCACCCTCTAGCATCACACCTGCATTAATGAGTGAATTATCTTCTGCTTTACAAAAAAGCGTCACACCATACATTTTGACATATTCGGCTATCTTAATGGCAAGATTGTTTTTTGCGATGGTACTCATATAGGGAGCTACCACCCCTTTTTTAAGCATAATGGCAATATTTGAGAGTGTCATATCCTCTTTTAGTGTATTTAACATCACATCCACTTCGACACACTCTATATCTTTAATACTGTTTTGTGCAAACTCTAAAATAATCTCATCATCTATGCTCGGTGTTGAATCAGGTGAAAGAACAATATGTTTTATGCCACCTTTTTTTGCCTGTTGTGCTACTTTTTTAATATTTTTGGCATTAAGTGAAGCATCAAGAAGTTTGACATTAGTATCTATGAACGATGGTACAACAACCATCTCACTACCATCTACTAGTTGCGTGTTCTCTACTGAGAGATTATTACCCATCGCAACGATAACACCATCCTCAACACGCACATCAGTTCTTCTTTCACCTTCAATATCACAAACCAAAACATTTTGTATAAGCATTTTAGACCACCTTTGATATAATGGTGCTATTATAAGAAATAAAGGCTTAATCTCTATGAAAATTCTTGTCTCGGCACTTGAACATTCAGCAAATGTTCACCTCAAATCCCTTAAAAAGGAGCTCGGTGATGATGTTACACTTTTAGGTATTTTTGATGCCACACTTGGAGAGCCTATTGTTGATTTGCGTTCTTTGGCTATTATGGGCATAGTCGATGCCTTAAAAAAACTTAGATTTTTTTTCAAACTTGCCGATGAGATGGTGGAACTTGCACAACACGCAGATAAGGTGCTGCTTATAGACTCTTCGGGGTTTAACCTCCCTTTGGCAAAAAAACTCAAAAAACGCTATCCAGATAAAGAGATCATCTACTACATCCTCCCTCAAGCTTGGGCTTGGAAGAAAAAGCGTATCCCTGTTTTGGCTCGCACCATTGACAAACTCGCTTCCATTTTACCGTTTGAACCTGCTTACTACCCAAAAGATGCACCCATTGAGTATGTTGGACACCCTCTGCTTGATCAAATCACAACCTTTAAAACAACACTGGATGACACCATAGAGCATATCACCTTTATGCCAGGAAGCCGTAAAGGGGAGATAAAACGATTAATGCCTGTTTTTCAAGAACTAAGAAAACATCTCACTGTTACAAAAGCAACAGTTATCATTCCAAAGTATTTTACTCAAGAGCAGGTTGATGAGCTTTATGGTGATTTGAGTCTTTTTGAGGTGGTTCATGATGCACACGCAACCCTTTACGATGCAGATTTTGCTTTTATTTGCAGCGGTACAGCAACCCTTGAAGCGGCACTTATTGGCACACCCTTTATTTTGGCATACAAAGCAAAACCACTTGATTATTTTATAGGAAGTCGCTTAGTAAAACTCTCCCATGTTGGACTTGCCAACATTATGTTTGAAAAATTCAAACATCAAGAGATTCATCCAGAATTTTTACAAGATGATGTCACTGTAGACAATCTTCTTCAGGCATATAAACACTATAAACGTGACTCTTTTTTAACACATTCCAAAGAGCTTCGCGACTACTTACAACATGGAAGTTCTAAGCGTGTAGCACAGATTATCAAAGGAAAAAACAGATGAAAAAAACAGTTTTAGTAGGTTTAGCACTTGGTTTTTTAACGAGCTCTCAAGCTTTAGATGTTGATAACTACAAATCACTTTTTGAAAAACAAAAACAAGATTTCATACAATACAAACAAAAACAGTATGATGATTTTGAAAGTTATAAAAAAGCACAGCAAAAAGCATATGATGAATATAAACAAGAGCTTAGTAACTACTGGAAAAACCCTAAGCTCTCTACAAAAAAAGAGTGGGTCAGCTACTCAAAAGACAAAAAAACACGCAGTGATGTTGATTTTGATAACAACACCATCACCGTAGAAACACTTGCCAAATCAAAAAAAGAAGCGATGCAAAAGCTTCAAAAGAACCTTGCAAAAGTGGTACTTATTGATACAAAAACAGCGATTGAAAAAGACCCCTTGGAACAAAAGCTCTCCAAAATCAAAAAACCACTCAGTGTAGTGGATGCAAAAGTAGATACCAAGCCTATTTTGGCTCCTGTAGTTTTCAAACAAAAACCAACACGCAAGAGTGTTATCAACTACCTTCATAATAAGGTAAACCCCCAAACTGTACAAAAAAAGCCATCTCCAAAACTCAAAGATACTTTTGTTTATAAAGTGGTGGTCAAGCTACCAAAAGATACAACCTATAAACGCTCAAAAATCTATGAAAATGAAGTAAGAACCAATGCCTCAAAACAAAAACTTCCACTCTCACTTGTTTTTGCCATTATGCATACAGAGAGTGCTTTTAATCCAAAAGCCACAAGCCATATTCCAGCCTATGGACTGATGCAAATTGTACCACATACAGCAGGTGTTGACAGTTATTATTACCTTTACAAACAAAAGAAAACCCCCTCTGGAACTTATCTTTATAATGCAAAAAACAATGTACGCCTTGGGAGTGCCTATTTGCACATTTTATACTATAGTTACCTCAAATCTATAAACAACCCACAAAGCAGACTCTACTGTACCATTGCAGCATACAATACAGGAGCAGGCAATGTAGCTTGGGCATTTACAAGAACCCACAATGTCAAAAAAGCAGCCAAAATCATCAACACACTCACACCTGATGAAGTGTATAACAGACTGCTTAAAGATTTAAAATATGATGAACCAAAACATTATTTAAAAAGGGTAGATAAAAGGATGGGAGTGTATCATAAGATATATGGATAAGCATTAAAGAATATGCTTTAAAAACTCCTCAGGCTCCATAAATCCTACAACTGTTTTAGCGTTTTGTACTTGAGAGTTTTCATCAAAAAATATCACAACAGGGGGTCCAAATACTCCGTACTTTTTACTTAGAGCTTTTTCCTCTTCTGTGTTATCTGTAACATCAGCACGTACTAAAACATAATCTTTTAATGCTTTTTGTACCCTTACATCGCTAAAAGTAAGCTCTTCAAGCTCTTTACACGCACTACACCAATCAGCTCCAAAGTCCAACATCACTTTTTTACCCTTATTTGCTTCCAACACAGCATCAAGCTCCTCTATGGAGTGTACTACCTGAAAGTTTAACTTTTGTTGCTCTGTGTTTTGTGTTACTACTTGCGTGTTCTTTAAAAAAGAGAGGGGTTTGATCATCGAATCACTACCACCTAAAAACCCTATAAACAAAGCAAGAGAATAGATGAAGATAATAAGGGCAACACTTCTTCTAAAAATATGCCCCTCTTTTTCAAAAGCTCCAAGATAAAGACCAAAACCTATCCCCAAGAGCCCATACATAAGCATAATCACATCAGATGGCAAAATCTTCTCAAGCATCCAAATAGCCACACCCAGCATCATCACACCAAAGATGGCATTGACCATAGTCATCCAAGCTCCAGGGCGAGGCATAAATGTACCAGCACTCACACCAACAACAATAAGTGGCAGTCCCATACCAAGACTCATCACAAAAAGTGCACTTCCACCAAGCAGAGCATCACCAGTCTGCCCAATGTACACTAAAGCTCCAGCAAGTGGTGCAGCAACACAAGGACCAACGATAAGTGCTGACAAAAATCCCATAATAGCAACACCGACAAAACCACCACGGTTGTTTTGAGAACTTACCTTTGTCACCAAAGCATCGGGAAGTTTCAACTCATAATAACCAAACATTGACAAAGCAAGTGCTACAAAAACAGCAGCAAAAGAGTACACTACCCACGGCGTTTGCAACGCTGCTTGCAGGTTAGAACCAAAAAGCCCTGCCAAGACACCTGCTATGGTATAGGCAACTGCCATAGCAAGGACATACACCAAAGAGAGCATAAACGCTTTTTTAGTTGTTATCCCCTTCCCTTGAGAGATGATAAGACCAGAGATGATCGGTATCATAGGGAACACGCAAGGTGTTAAAGACAAAAGCACACCAAAGGCAAAAAAAGTTGCAAGGATAAGTAACAAACTTCCGTTTTTTATGGTATCAGCTATGGCATCTGTTTGTGATTGTGGTTGTTGTGCAGTTTGTGTATCTTCTTGCACATTAGGTTTTGATACACTCTGTTGCAATGATGGCAAAGGTTGCAGTTGCGTGTTGGCTCTGTTATGTGAAAGTTTATCTGTATCTATAGAGAGTCTAAAGGTTTTTTCATACGGCTCATAACATAACCCCTCTTCAGAACACCCCTGATAACTGATAGAGAGCGTAACATCTTTGACACCACTTACCTCAGCTTCTTTTTTAAGTGTAATGATAAACTCAGGTGAACTCAAAAATACTTTTGCTTCATGATGGTCTACAGCTTGTGGTGCTTTTATATTTTCAATAGCTATCTCTTTTGCATCAACAAGCTTGAGCTTAACTTTTTCCTCATAGAGGTAGATATCAGGAGCAATCTTTACACCCGCTATGATTTGCATTTTTTCGTTCACTTTTGCATAGGGTTGGAATGCTTCATCTGGCATTAAAAATTTACCACCAAACAAAGATATAAACAAAACGTTTATAATCAAAAATATTTTTAACATTGTACCTCACTCTTTATAGTATTTTTAAAAGTATATGACTAATATTACTATAAATAATTTAACAACTGTTCTATATTCTCTCCAAAAACAAACTAACTAGAACAAATAAGGAAGAAGATGATAAAAAATAAAATGATATAATTCAAATATATATGTATAACTAAAAGGCAACAATTATGGCAAACAGATTACAATATGAAGACAGCCCCTACCTCCAGCAACACAAAGACAACCCAGTTGATTGGTGGCCGTGGTGTGATGAAGCTTTTGAAGTGGCACTCAAAGAAAACAAACCTATTTTCATAAGTATAGGATACTCCTCATGCCACTGGTGTCATGTGATGGAAAAAACAGTATTTCAAAACCCTGAGTGTACAAAGATTTTAAATGATCACTTTATCAGCATTAAAGTTGACAGAGAAGAACGTCCAGACATTGACAAATATTATCAAGAGGTGTATCAGCTTTTAAACCGTCGTGCAGGCGGTTGGCCGACAACTATTTTCTGCACTCCACAGAACAAACCATTTTATGCAGGTACATACATCCCACCAGAATCTCAAGAGGGTTCTATAGAGGGGATGGGATTTAAAGAGATTACAATGCTCATTGCCAACAAAGTACAACAATCAGACCCGCAACTCTATAAAAATGCTGATGAAGTGGAAGATTTTTTAAACCACGAAGACAAACCCAAAGAAGCAACAGTTTTAAAAGAGGAGTTTTACAAAAATCTTCTCATTCAAGCAAAAAACAACTATGACACACGCAATGGGGGCTTTTCAGACAAACCAAAATTTCCTCATGCTTCTACTCTTTATGCTCTTGTTTGTATTGATAGAATATACAATGACAGAAGTGTCAAAGCGATGGTAACAAACACTTTAGACAATATGAAAAAAGGTGGAATGTATGATCTTGTCGATGGTGGATTTTGTCGCTACAGTGTTGACGAGAAATGGTTTATACCCCATTTTGAAAAGATGCTTTATGATAATGCCCTTTTAGCAAACATCTACACGCAAGCCTATCTCACATACGAAGATGAAACTTATCTCCAAACTGCAAAAGAGTGTGTTGATTTTTGGTACAACTTTATGAGTGAAGATGCTCTTTTCTTTAGTGCAAGTGATGCAGATACAGACGGTGAAGAGGGGCTGTACTTTACATACACCTATGAAGAGGTATATAATATTTTACGAGAACATGGATATGAAGAAGAAACTCCTGTTATGTGTGAAGCGATGAGTGTGACAGAAGATGGCAACTTTGAGGGTCGTAATATTATCCGCTTTGAAAATGGAATCATCCCTGACTGGTTTAATGAAGTTAGACCATTACTTTCAAAACTTCGACAAAACAAAACCCTACCCTTTGTGGACAGAAAAATCCAAACCTCTTGGTCAGCTATGATGCTCAATGCTCTTTTTAATCTTGGAGCAGTAGATACTACCTACTTACAAAAAGCTCAAAAATCTCTTGAAGCACTCCTAAAGACAATGTACATAGATGGAAAACTCTACCACACTACCCTCATACATAAACAACCAAAGGTGGAAGCGTTTTTAGAAGACTATGCCTTTTTGGCTCAGGCACTTTTAAGTGGATACAAATACACACAAAATGAACTCTATCTAATTCAGGCACAACATTTTGCCAACAAAGCACTTGAAGAGTTTTATGACAAAGGTGCTTGGTACTTCTCAAACACTGAAGTGCGAGTCAAAGCAGAGGTCACCGACAACACCTATACAAGCAGTGTAAGCATTATGGTAGATGTACTTTTAAGTCTTGGTTTGCTTTTAGAAGATGACAAATACACCCATTTTGCATTTAAAACAATGGAATACAACTCGTATGAGCTTGGACGCAGACCTATCTACTACCCATATATGCTCACTCAAGAACTCCGTTATGTCAAAGGGGATAGAGTTATAAAAACACAATGCACCAACATCCAAAACCATACCTATGAACTTGCAAAAATTCGCTACCCGTTTGTTTCACTCAAAGCAAGTGAGGATGAAGGCTATATGATTTGTGGGGAGAAAAGCTGTTTTGCCAACACGCAAGAGATTAAAGAGCTAGATACTCTTGTGAAGCAGACTTTGTAAAAAGTCGCTTCACCTACTAGAAGTTATAAAAAACTTTTAATCCTATAGAGTCTATATCATCTTTGAGTGTAAAAAAAGAATCCTCATAACTTAAATCATACTTCTTGTACTCAAGTCCCACACTGATATGTTTCGTAAAATCGTAATAAGAACCGATACCATAACTCATCCCCGTTGCATAGATAGCTGTTTTATTTCTTCCACTACCCATACTACCGATATCTTCAAAAGCATACCCTACATTTGCCGCCAAAGTAAAATCATCAAAAATTTCATATCCAAGTGAATAATAAAAACCTATATAGTTTCCAAGTCCACTATCGGCATCAGATGTCTGACGTAATGTAAACTCCGTACCGAATCTATTTTTAAACTTCTCACCAAACTTTACACCCATATCTATCAAATAGCCATTTTCGTCATTACTAGAGCTTTGTGTCATGGCATAACCTAAACCGAAATACCCTTGAGCACCATATACATTTCCTGCTAACAACACACTTGCTACTACTGCACTTACTATCTTTTTTTTCACTTTTTCTTTCCTTTTTGTTTTGATAAGGAAAGTATAAAACACTCTGGCGAAGACATCAGTTCGTTTTGTTTTTTTCTTGCAAATTATTTATGAAAAAAAGAAAAACTGGACGAAGTTCTGTAAGATTTTGAAAGTTTTTTACACGATTGAGCTGTAAAAAGAGCTCTTTAATTTTGGGGTTTTGCATGGCAGTTGTAAGTGTCTGGTTATGACGATAATTCATTTTATAATTAAGCACTTTTTTAATCACTTTCGCATCAAAAATCTCTTCTTTCAAAGCAAGTGTATTGTTTGCAAAAAGAGTGAGTGTTGTATGAAATGCATCTATACTCTCAAAGACATATGATGTTTTTAACTTTGGACGATTTTGTATAACACTCTTAATATCTGGTGTTTGAAGATTAAAAACAGCATCCACCTCTCGGATAAAACGCTCAATATCTTTGATAGGAGAACCCCTCATATAGATTTTTTTCGCATTGGCACGTTTAAAAGGGGCTGTTGGGATAAAATCATCTCTATCTTTTTGTTCGTCATAAACACTTTTATTGGTAACAATCATAATTTTAGATTCATCATCCAAAGTACTGCGAACAGAATCCATTTTATACACAAGATCGACATAACCCAGCGTCTTTTTATATTTACACTCTATCATATGCAAATGGTTGTCTTTTTGAATCAAAATATCAAACTCATTTAGCATTTCACTTGCATTTGAGTAACGTTCACGTACTTTGACACCTACGGCGATATCATCATGTGCCAACCCCTTTAAAAGATTGTAAATATAAAACTCATACAAAAACCCAACAGGAGTGGTGCATAAATAATCACAATGTTTATGATTAACACGCAAATACTCCTCTACATCACCATTATAACCTTCAAATATCTCTATCAAGTCAGCTTCATATTTGTGGGCAAGTGATAGATCTGAAAAAGTATCAATAGAGATATTTTTCAGTAAAAAATGCTCCCTTATTCTCATATTTTTTTCTATGGTGTGGGTTTGCATCCCCTTGTCATTGAAAAGGTTATAGGTGTTATCATATCTATCATAAGTAAGAAAAGAAACACCTTTTGAGAGTGTTTTATTCGCAAGAAAAAGAGCGATATTTGCCAGTCCGTCAGTTGCATTGACAAAAATATTATAAGGATTATCACACACATTGAAAATATTATTAACAATCTTTTGCAAACTCTGCGTGTTGTCTTCATCTATCTGGAGTGTATGGGTTTGGATGGGAAGGTTGTTTATCTCTACAAACTTTTTTGTCCCTTTGATAATCTGCTGCGCTTTGAGTATATCCATACGAAAATCATCATAAACTATAATGTGGTGTTTGAGCTTTGGATGAAGTTCATAAAACAAAGGCAATACAGAAGATGGGAAATCTCCTACTATAGAAACTAAGGTCATACTATACTTCTTTCGTGGGGAATTTTTATATAAATATTATAACATACTACAACAATAACAAAACCGTTTTATACGTCATAAAAAATACACCACTACACAGAAATTTTACTCTCTTCTCTACAGAACCAAAAGTAAAACATACCCATTACAACAAACACACCACTACTGATAAAAAGAGCATAGAGCATTTTTGTTTCATACTCTCTTAACAAAAGAAACACCAACAAAACACTCACCATATAACTCAACTGAAACGGAAGATGGAACAACATCCTTTTGTTGGGTGAAAGATGTTCTAAACATTGGCACAGTTTCTCTTGGCAATGGCTGCTTTTAGCAGTAAAATAGATACCAAAAAGTACCAGCACTATACCTACACCAACTGCATACGAAGAGAAACTCTCACCCACCAAAGGGTTTATACCCAGTACAATACACCCAAGTGCCAAACCTTTGTAGAGTAAAAAAAGCCTATATTTTTTTGTTAAAAAATCTCCCATCAAAAAGCCTTGCAAAACTAATCACTAATATCATAAACAGGTTTTACCTGTGCCATCCATGCAGCAGCCATCAGCAAACCAAAAAAAGCAAACACACTCGCAATGGCATAAAGAGTAAACTGAAATACACTCACAGAAACACCAAAAAGAAGATTGGTATTTTTTATATTGACATAAAGCAAAATAAAGAGGATACACAATCCAAAAAAGAGAAGTAAAATCCCGTTGAGTGTGTCACCGTTTTGAGCAAGTGCCGACTTATACCAACTTATACCAAAATATACAAGAAGATTGCCTACAAATGCAATCCCAAAGTTTTGCATATTAAAAAAATCGTAATGATACACACGGTTACTATACTCATCTATCTTTTCCATAGCCATATAGATAAGAAAAAGCCCAATCCCAATACCAATAATAGCCAAAACTGTCATAACTTCACCCTTTTGTTCTTAAAATATTTAAAAAAATTATATCATAACTCAACGAAAGGGTTGGTTCGTTCTTGAAAAATTAACCAATATATATACTTGTGATAACTATCCCACATAGAGTGGGATGTATATAGG
>JAMOSN010000048.1 GCA_027068455.1 Sulfurimonas sp. | reverse complement strand
GTTTTAATCGCTGCATTTATTATTATTATGATAATTTTGGTTCTCTCTAAATATATAGCTGATGGTGTAACACGTTCACTGGCAAACTTTCAAAAAGGGCTTTTAAACTTTTTTGATTATATTAACAGAGAAAAAAGTGATGTAGAGTTGTTAGATGACAGCGCAAATGATGAGCTTGGGGCAATGGCAAAAGTTGTTAATGAAAATATTCGAAGAACGAAAAGAAGTATTGATGAAGATAATGCTTTTATTCAAAATACGCAAGAGGTGATGAGTAAGCTTGCACAGGGCTTCTTAGATGTTCGTATAGATGCTTCTACTGCAAATGCAAACCTGCAAAATCTTAAAGCTACAATCAACAATGCACTTTCACAGTTGGAATCTCGTATGAGTACTTTAAATGAGATTTTAGATAAATACGCAAATTATGATTATACACAGGAAGTTGTCGTTTCTGGTTTTGAAGATGGGAGTGCCTTTAAAAATTTGATTAATAATATTAATTCACTTAGAGATGCGATAGTTGCAATGTTGCAAAACTCTTCTTTTAGTGCAAACGAGTTATTGAGTAAAGCAGAATTTTTACAACAACAGATGGATGAGTTAAGTTCTGCTACACAAGAGCAGGTAAATATGCTGCAAGATACAGCACAGAGAATACAAAATGTAGATGAAACAGGAAAAGAGATATCAGATAAGGCTTCTGAAGTTATGAGTCAGTCAAACGATATAAAATCTGTTATCTCTATTATTGCAGAAATTGCAGAACAGACAAATCTTCTAGCGCTTAATGCTGCCATAGAAGCGGCTCGTGCAGGTGAGCATGGTCGAGGCTTTGCCGTAGTTGCCGATGAAGTAAGAAAGCTTGCGGAGAGAACACAAAAATCACTTGCAGAGATTAATGCCAATGTTAATGTTCTTACACAATCCATTACAGAAATTACGGCTTCTATTGATTCACAAAGTAGTGATATATCTAGTATCAATGATACTACTATCGAGATAGATAATAAAACACAACAAAATGCAGAGATTGTAAGCCAGGTAGATAAAGTTACCTATGAGGTAAAAGAAACGGCAGTTTCAATCTCTAAAGAGGTAATGAAAAGTAAGTTCTAAAAATAAATAATAATAGTATCTCTCTTCTACGTTATACAGTTAGAGTTAACGTAGAGAGAGTGGTGGAAAATAGGTATGGAGAATAACTGCTGTTGATGCTGTGAGTTTTTTAAGGATTTTATCAAACTCATTTTCTTTGTTCCATATAGGTTTTTGAACACCTGAAAGTGCTACAAGTTTATTTTTCGCATCGTATTTAACACCAAGTGAATCAACAAGACCAACATCTTTTGCTTGAGATGCTGTAAAAATATGGGCATTTGCATACATATCACGCTTTTTAAAGTCAAGTTTTCGAGCATCTGCAACATCTTTACTAAACATATCGTATGTTCCTTGAATCACTTTGTTGAGCTCTTTTACTTCATAATCTTTCCAAGGTCTATCAGGTGTACCGATTTGTTTGTATTTACCAGCTTTGACCACTTGAGATTTGATACCTAGTTTATCCATCAAACCACTGACATCAGCTCCTTGCATAATAACACCAATACTACCTATCATACTTCCTGGATTAGCGATAATGCTATCTGCCCATATACTTGCATAGTAGCTTCCACTTGCCATGGTCCCCGCAGCATAAGCAATAACAGGTTTTTTGGTTTTAAGTCGTTTAATGGCATAAGCGATCTCAACTGAGGGTGCAACAGCTCCACCAGGAGAATCAACTGTAAGTAAAACACCTTTAATAGTGTCATTTTTTGCTGCATCATCAAGTTGTTTAAGAATCTCTGTTACATCCATAATGGGACCAACTAGCATAATCTCCTGAAGGTTGTTTTGTTTGAGTTCTTGTTCTCCAGTTGGAGCAAATAATACAACCAACAAAAGTAAAAAAAGCATCGCTTTAAAATGGTTTTGGATATAGTTAAGTGTTGCTCCTACGGGTGCAAAGAGTTTTTTTAAAAACTGCATAGTTTAATTTCCTTTTTCAAGTTTACCGTTAATATAGACTTTAGAGATGTTGTAGCGGTGGAGTAAAAGATGAAGAGGGAGTTGCTCATTTGGTTCATCTTCTAAATCAATTACTATCATATCAGCATTTTTCCCTTCAGCAATCTCACCAGTGTTGAGTCCAAGTGCTTTTGCAGCATTGATGGTTACACCATCTAAAAGAGCTTTTGCAAAAGAAATAAGTGGTGCATCAGCGTGCATAAAGAGTGAGATCTTCATCTCTTCAAAAAGATCAAGCCCATAATTGGAGCTTAGACCATCTGTTGCTACAATCCATGGGATATTTTCATTGTTTAAGGCTTGAATATTGAGTGTTTTGTTACCTAAAAGTCTGTTGGATATTGGGCAGTGAATCACAGTGTGATTATGGTTTTTGAGTGTTTGTATCTCATCCTCATTGAGTTCAACAGCATGGGTAAAGAGTGTTGGTACTTCATTGAAATGTTCTAAAAACTCTTTGGCATTACTTATATTTCTATCTTGTTTAAAAAGATCTTGAAAGAACTCTTTAAATTCACCTTCACTCTTATCTAGCCACTCCCTTTCTGCCTGGCTCTCCATAAAGTGAGCTGTTAGTTTAAGATTTTCATTTTTTACAATATCGATAGCTTTTTTAATAAGGACGGGGTGAACAGAGTAGGGTGAGTGGATAGCCACAGCTGGATAAAAACCTTCACGTTGTACCTGTTTACTTGCATCGAGTCTTGCCACAAAATCACCAAACAAAGCATCTGCCATAGCAGCTTGGGAACCTATGAGTTCGTTGAAGAAAACAACATTTTGTTTGGCCTTTACACAAGCTTCTAGATCCATGGCATGGGAACTGATAGCCCCAAATGTAGTGATGCCGTTTTCTAGCATTGCATCAATGGCCTCAGACATACACTCTACACCACAATCATTTATAAGATTTGCCCTGTTTTCTATGACGCTATAGAGCCAGTTTAAAAAATTACCATAAGAGAGAGATGTTTTATTACCTGAAAACTCAATATGAACATGTGCATTGATAAGTCCCGGCATTAAAAGGGAGTGCTCTCTTAATGTTGTGACTTTAGCATCGGGATAGATCTCTATAAGCTCCTCAAAAGGTGCAATTTTTACAATTGTCTTTTCAAAAGCAACAGAAAGGTTTGTGACAACTCTGTCGTGAAACATTATATAATGGGGGGTTATAATCTGCATATTATCCATCTTTAAAATTGAATTTGTAAAATTTAAACTATATTATGTTTTATTTTAGATAAAATAATACCCTAAAACTTTAAAGATATAAAAACAAAAAGGTAAAAAATGAAAATAGTAGTGATTCAAGGTCCAAACCTAAATATGCTTGGTGTTCGTGAACAACAGATTTACGGACCAATGAAGTTAGAGCAGATTCATGCACAAATGAAAGAGGTAGCAACACAAAACGGTGTTGAGATTGAATTTTTTCAAAGTAATTTAGAGGGTGAAATTGTTGATAAAATCCAAGAGTGTTATGGTGAAGCTCATGGTATTATTATCAATGCTGCTGCATATACACATACTTCGATTGCTATTCGTGATGCAATTGCGGCTGTCAATATTCCAACCATTGAAGTACATATTTCAAACATTCACAGACGTGAAGAGTTCCGTCAAAAAAATATGATAGCACCAGTTTGTGCATCATCTATTGTTGGCTTTGGTCCTTTTGGATATCACTTGGCTATGCTTGGTATGTTACAGATTATGAATGAAATCAAAGCTGCACAAGAAGCACAAAAACAAGCTCAAGCGCAACAAGCATAATGTACAGAACACGCAAGTTAAATGATTCTCTAACATCATTTTACTCTTTGCGTTTTCCTTATACCAACCCTTTTAAAAGTTCTCACAGATATGAGACTGTTGTTGGGATTGGTGGTAACATTGGTGATGTAAGACGAAGATTTGAGCATCTTTTTGTGTTCTTGCAACGGGACAAAAGAGTAACAATAAAAAAAACATCATTGATTTTACAAAATCCCCCTTTTGGTTATTCAAAACAAAAGGATTTTTTAAATTCAATTATGATTTTACAAACTTCTATACAACCAAAAGAGTTTTTACACTATCTACTTAGAGTAGAAAAAAGATTTGGACGTAAGAGAAGTTTTGAAAATGCACCAAGGACATTAGATTTGGATATTATATTTTTTGACAACCGTGTCATAAAAGCCAAAGATTTAACTATTCCACATCCTGCTTGGCATACAAGAGAGAGTGTTATTATCCCATTAGTAGGAGTACAAAAGTGAAAATTTTGACTTTTACAGGAAAAACTCCATCTGAAGCATTGCGAAAAGCCAAAATGGAGATAGGTGATGAGGGGATGCTCATTGAGACCAAAGAGGTGCAAAAAAAAGCGCTTGGTCGTGATGCTCTTTATGAGATTGTTATAGGCATTGATGAAGAGTTTCTTCCTCAAGCATACAAACAAAAGAAAAAACCATTGGAATCACAACAACCTTTAAAAGATGAGAGTAAGGATGTTTTGTTTGATATATCGAATGCTGCAAAACAGATATCGGAAATATCAAAAATGGCAACTGACCCATTAGAGAGATATTCACAAAAAGTCCAGACCCAAGAAAAACAAAAATTAGTTGAGCCAAAAGAACTTAAAGAGATAAAATCTGAAATCAATAAGCTTACCGACAAAGTACAACTTATTCAGCATATGTTTTGGAAAGAAAAATCTCCTGAGATGGAGAGTAAAATACCACCTGAATTTGCTGAAATTTATAAACTCGCATCACAAAGTGGTATGAAAAAAGAGCATTTAGATACATTGATGGAAATCACTTTAGAGCATATGCCTTATAAGATGAGAGAAAACTCCCATACAGTCAAAAGATATTTTAGAACAATTTTAAGAAAAATGGTTCCAATACGAAGAGAAACAACACCAGAAATGGGTCGTAAAAAGGTTATGATGCTTGTTGGTCCAACAGGTGTCGGGAAAACTACATCAATTGCAAAGCTTGCTGCTCGCTATTCTTATTTGATGGAGAAAAAATATAAAGTTGGTTTGGTTGTTTTAGATACATACCGTATAGGAGCAGTTGAACAACTGATGCAGTATGCTAGAATGATGAAACTTGGTATTGAAACTGTTGTTGATCCACCAGAATTTTCTCATGCATTGGAGTCTTTGCAGTATTGTGATTATATTTTAATCGACACTATGGGTTCATCTCCTTATGATAGGGAAAAAATTAGTAAAATTTATGAATGTTTGGAAGGAAATACAACACAATACACAATAGATGTGGTTTTAGTGGTGCCAAGTTCAATTAAATATGAAGATTTACTAATAACATATGATAAATTTTCCTCTTTGGGGATTGATAGTTTAATGTTTACAAAATTGGATGAGACGATGGGATTTGGTAACATTTTTTCTTTAGCATACGATACAAAAAAACCGATTAGTTACTTTTCTGTTGGACAAGAGGTTCCAGAAGATTTAGTAACAGCATCGAGTGATTTTTTAATAGAGTGTTTACTGCACGGGTTTGACAGGAGTAAAGTATAATGGCTCATCAAGCACAAAAATTAGAAGAGTTAGTTACCTCAAATGCTCAAAAAAAATCTAAAAAGACCCGTTTTATTGCTATAACTTCAGGTAAAGGTGGTGTCGGAAAAAGTACGATAAGTTCTAACCTTGCATATGCTCTTTCTCAAAAAGGATTAAATGTAGGTATTTTTGATGCGGATATTGGACTTGCCAATTTGGATGTAATGTTTAATGTTAAAATTAAGAAAAATATTTTGCATGTTTTAAAAGGGGAAGCAAGTGTTAGTGATATACTTATCCCTATAACACGCAATCTTATCCTTATTCCAGGTGAAAGTGGTGATGAGATACTGAAGTACTCAGATATGGCTCTTTTTGAACGTTTTATGGAAGAAGCACGGGTTTTAGATAAGCTTGATATTATGATTATTGATACTGGTGCAGGAATAGGAGAACATATTCAAATGTTTTTAAATGCTGCTGATGATGTTATCGTTGTAACAGTTCCCGATCCTGCTGCTATTACTGATGCATATGCAACCATCAAAACAATAGCAACATTAAGAGATGATGTCGGGATGATTCTCAATCAGGTCAAAAATGAAAAAGAGGCTATTGGTGTTTTTGAAAAAATAAAAAAAGTAGCACGTATGAATATTGGAGAAAAACTTCATTTAAGTTATATGGGAAAAATTAATGCGGATGTTAAAGTTGCATCTTGTATCAAACAAAGAATGCTTTTTTATTCTCAGTATCCATCATCACAACCTAGTCGTGATATTGATGCAGTTGTACAAAAAATTATGCAAAAGCTGGAACGAAATGTGCTCGTAACATCAAATGAAAGTGGGCTTTCAGGTCTTTTTAGAAGACTCATGGAACATTTTTAATTCTGTGCGGGGTAGTATATGTTAGGTGAAAATTTTGTATATTTTTTTACAGTACAAGGTTTCTTTGTTGGTATTATTTTTGGGATTTTAAAATCATTCAATGCAGAAGACTTACTTACATATACATTTTTAATAACGATTTTTTTCTATCTGTTTTCACATATTATAGTAGCACTGTATTATCGAACTATTACTGCAAAAAATTACAATTTTCCAAAAGAGATTCATGAGAAAGAGTTAGATCTTTTTGTCAAAGAGATTAGTAAACGAGAAAAACTGATAGATTCAGCTTGTAAAATTACAGATGCTGCTGTTAAAATGAATTCTGATGATTTGGCAGGGCATAAGGTATGACAACAAACTTTTATGAAACTGATTTAAAACATAAGGAAGATGAACTAGCACTTCAATATCTCCCTGCAGTAAGAGCAATGGCTTTTCGTTTAAAAGAGAGATTGCCAAGCTCTATAGATTTTTCAGACTTAGCTGCAATTGGTACAGAAGAGTTAATAAAACTTGCTCGTCGTTATGATGAGAGTTTGAATGATTCTTTTTGGGGATATGCAAAAAAAAGAGTTTATGGTGCAATGTTGGATTACCTAAGGAGTTTGGATATCCTTTCAAGAGCAAGTAGAAAGCTAGTAAAAGCGATTGATTATGCGGTTGAAGAATATAGATTAACACATGATGAAGAGCCAAGTGATGAAGAGTTAGCTGAAATACTCAAAGAAGATGTTGATAAAGTTCATGAAGCACGTATAGCTTCTCATATCTATACTGTAATGCCACTTTATGATCAGCTTCATGTTGGTGATGAAGGTGCAGCATTGGCCAAAATCGAAAAAGATGAACTTATTGAGGTTATTAAAAAAATACTTGCAACATACAAAGAAAGAGAGCAGATGATTATTCAACTTTATTATTTTGAAGAATTAACATTAAAAGAGATAAGTGAGATTTTAAATATAACAGAATCAAGAATATCTCAGATTCATAAGTCAGTAATTCAAAAAATAAAAGAGAGTATGGGAGCGTAATATGGCAGATATACTTTCACAAGAAGAGATTGATGCTCTTTTGGATGTTGTTGAAGATGAGGGTGATGATGTCTTAGACAGTGATGATGACAATCTTTTACCCCAAAGACAAATCACACTTTATGACTTTAAAAGACCAAATCGTGTTTCAAAAGAGCAGTTGCGTGCTTTTCGTGGTGTACATGATAAGATGGCAAGAAGTTTAGCTTCACAGATATCTTCTATAATGCGCTCTATTGTTGAAATTCAACTCCATTCAGTTGACCAGATGACCTATGGTGAGTTTTTGATGTCTTTACCAAATCCAACAAGTTTTAATGTGTTCTCTGTGAAACCACTTGAAGGAAATGGTATTTTAGAAATCAATCCTTCAATCGCTTTTCCAATGCTAGATAGGCTTTTGGGAGGAAAAGGAGAACCTTTTGATGCCACGCGTGAATTTTCAGATATAGAACTTTCCCTTTTTGAAACTATATTGCGTGTTATGATGAGTACACTTAAAGAGGCTTGGGGACCTGTTATGGAGATATATCCAGCGATTGAATCTAAAGAATCTTCCCCTAATGTTGTCCAAATTGTTGCACAAAATGAAATTGTCGTAATGGTTGTTATGGAGATTATTATTGGGCATTCTTCTGGAATGATGAACATATGTTATCCTGTTATCTCATTGGAACCTATTTTGCCAAAGTTAGCATCACGAGATTTGATGCTTAATGAAAAAAGCTCTAAAAAAAGTAGAAATACAGAATTAAAAGTACTTCTTGGTGGTGCAAAAGTTAATGTTGAGGCCAATTTAGGTAATGCAGACCTCTCAATGGGTGAGATTTTAGACTTAAAAGTTGGTGATGTTTTAAGACTATCAAGTGCAGCTGATGATATTGTAACTGTCTCAGTTGATGGTAAAGAGAGATTTCGTGGTGAAATTGGGCTTAGAAGATTTAGAAAATCAATTAATATCACAGAGATTATTGAAACAGAAAAAGATGAAGTAAAACGTGCATTAGAGAGATTAGAAAAACAAAGACATGAAAAAATCTCTGGTGTAAAAGATATAATTCATGAAGATGAGCATAACGAAGATGAGGAGTAATTATGAGTGATTTTATAAAACTGTTTGAAGATGAAACAAAAGGAACAATAGAAGCACTCATAGGCAGTGCTCCAAGTTTGGAACTTAAAGAGGAACAAGAACTCAGTATTATCTCTAATATAGTAGCACCTATTATTTTAGTGAAAGTTAGCGTAACAGGTGATAGTGATGGCAAAATTATGATGGCATTGCCTCCAGCACTATCAGCAGGATTGTCAGATATGATGATGGGTGAAGAGTTTAGTGGAAGAGAAGATGTAAATGATGATGATTTAGATGCAACAAAAGAGATTGTATCAAATATTTTCGGTGCTATTGGCAATTCTCTTTCTGCACAAAATGAACTACCAAAACTATCGTTTAATATCGATAATATAGAGTTTGTCAGTGATGATCAGGGTGAAGTGAGCTTAGAAGATTTTAGTAAAATGTTTGTTTATAAGTTTTCATTGGATGCTATCAATTCTTTATTGATGTTTATTATAGATGAGAATTTACAAAAAAAACTTTTTGGTAGTGATAATCTTTTGGATTCTCCTATGGATTTAGAGGATGGTGGTGACGGATTTGATGATGAAGAAAAATGTTCAGACAATAAAATAAAGCTTTCTGAAGAAGAACTTAAAAATATCTCTTTAATTATGGATGTTAAACTTCCTGTACGGGTTCGTATAGGTAAAAAAAGAATGTTGTTAAAAGATGTACTCAATATGGATATAGGTTCTGTGATAGAATTAAATCAATTAGCAAATGATCCGTTGGAAATCTTAGTAGATAATCATGTGATAGCACAAGGGGAAGTTGTGATTGTTGATGGTAACTTTGGTGTACAGATAACAAGTATTGGAACAAAAAAAGAGAGATTAAACCAGTTAAAAGGTTAAGTAAGGAAATAACTCAATGAAAAAAAAAGTCTTAGTGGGTATGAGTGGCGGAATTGATTCAACAGTAACTGCATTACTTCTAAAGCAAGATGGATATAAAGTGGAGGGATTATATATGAAACTTCACTCAAAACCTGGATATCATGAGATTCATCAAGCTCGTGCTCAAAAAGCAGCTGATTTTGTTGGTATAAAACTACATGTATTGGATTTACAAGATAAATTTAATGAAAAAGTTTTTCAACCATTTATTGATACCTACGCTGAAGGTAAAACACCAAATCCATGTGCATTGTGTAATCGTAATTTAAAGTTTGGTGAAATGATGAAGTTTGCAGATACTATAGAAGCAGAGTATTTAGCAACAGGACACTATATCAAAACAGATGGAGAGTTTTTATATCAAGCCAAAGATGATACAAAGGATCAAAGTTATTTTCTATTCTACATAGAAAAGGAAATATTGCCACGATTAAAGTTCCCACTTGGTGAGAGAAAAAAAACAGATATTAAGCAATTAGCAGCTTCTATAAAAGGGCTAGAGTCTTTTGCATCACAAGCTGAATCAAGTGAAATATGTTTTGTTGAGACAACTTATACAGATTTACTTAGAGATTATGTAGAAGTAGATCAAGTTGGTGAAGTGCTTGATCAAGACGGTAATGTTGTTGGTGAACACAAAGGTTATATGCATTATACCATTGGCAAACGTCGAGGTTTTAGTGTTAAAGGTGCACATGAACCACATTTCGTTACAAAGATTATTCCTGAAAAAAATCAAATAGTAGTTGGTAAAAGGGATGATTTAGCGTGTTATAGTGTAGTTTTGGATAATCTAAATATGTTTAATGAAGAAAAAGAGTTCCAAACAACTGTAAAACTAAGATACAGAACAAAAGCTGTCCCTTGTAAAGTAAAAATAGAAGATAATAAAGCATATGTTACATTACAGGAGGGTGTTTTTGGTGTAGCTGTAGGTCAAGCGGCTGTATTTTATGATGATGATAAACTTATAGGTGGTGGTTGGATTATAGAAAATTAGAAAAAAATCAAATACTCCCCCACAATTTAATCTTCCTTTAAGCAACTTCCCCCTATAATTCCCATCCACAAACGGAGAGACTTAGAGTTTAAGCCTCAGAAGTGATACTTCAACTGTTTGAGATCAT
>JAMOSN010000047.1 GCA_027068455.1 Sulfurimonas sp. | reverse complement strand
TCCTCCTCCCCCATCAAACGGTGTTGCATCTCTTCATACAACTCTTTTTCATCAGGTCCAAAAGTAAGCACCACTTGGTGTTTTTTCTGTTCTAACACGCAACGGATAAGCTCCTCATATTCATCCAAGTTCCAGTTTGCATCACTTGAACCCCCAAAACCAACATGAAACGCTACCACATCTTTCTTTATATCGTTGTTGATGCAAAACACCTCATAGATTTTTTTCGCATCTTCAAACTTACATAAAGGTTTGGGAAACGATGTATCTATATCAGCAAATATACTGCGTGTTAGCTCCAAATTATACTCAAACTCCGCCATCTTCACTTCACTTCGTCGTTGTTTAACTCTTTTGTTATAAAAGATCTGTGCTATTTTAGTCGCAGGTGCTATGCGTAGTGAAATACCTGCTAAAAACTGTGCAAGGGCAACACGGGTATTGGAAAAGAGTGTGACAGAAGCATCTATTTTGGCAACACGCAACTTTTTTACAAGTGTCAAGAGTGAACTTTGCGACTCATCAACAATCACCTCATCGATAAACGGGCAACTTTGTGCCAAAGCTTTGTTAAGCGGTGCAACAAGAACGATAATTTTATTTTCAGGATTATGGTTTTTCACTACATAGATCGCAGGAAGTGCCGTTATAAAATCACCCAGTTTATCGTTTCGCACCACTAAAATATTCATCCTCTACAATCCTTCTAAAAGTTTCTCCAATTTTACCGAAAAAACGGTACAATTGCACTTATGAAAACACCTTTTAAATGGGATAACCATTCCGATCAACCAGCACTACTAAAAGATAAGGCATATAAAAAACAGATGCGTAAAAAAGAGCTTGGCTCTTTATTCAAAACAGCAGGTATGGCACTTCTTACTTTACCACTCTCACTTATGATGATGCCTTTTATCAAAAGACGCACCATTGACTCAGAAACATTTTTTTCTTTAGGGGTTGATTTTGAACGCAACACGCAAGAAACACACCAACTCATCGAAGAACTTGGAGTAAAACATATACTCTTGCGTGTTAAGTTATGGGAGATGGAAAAACTTCCTGAACTTGAAGCATTTATTAAGCAACACGCAACCAAAACCATTACATTAAAAATATTACAAGACAGAGAACATATAGAAGATAAAGAGCTTTTAGAAAAAGATTTACACAACATCTTTGAAGCGCTCCATAGTTATGTTGATTATTTTGAGATAGGCTCTACCATCAACCGTGCCAAATGGGGATTTTTCTCGGTACGTGAGTATTTAGAATTTTTTCAAGTAGCTTACAAACTCAAAAAAGAGCACTACCCAAATATCAAACTCTTAGGTGGAGGGGTGATAGACTTTGAGTTTCACTACACGGCTCATACACTTTTTAATCTTTGTAAATGCCATTATGATGCAACGGCTGCTCTTTTATATGTCGATAGACGGGGAGCTCCAGAGAACACGCAACTCGGATTTACCCTTACTGATAAAATTGCCTTCCTTAGCACAATGGTATGGCTGAGTCCCAAAACAAACCATGCTTTACACATCACCGAAGTAAATTGGCCCATAAGTAACACAGCCCCTTACGCACCTACAAGTGAGCATGAATGTGTGAGTGAACAACACTACAGAGACTATATGTTACGCTACTATTTCTTAGCATTTGCTTCACAACAGGTTGACGCAGTATCGTGGCACCAGCTTATAGCTCCAGGGTATGGTCTAATAGATAATCGTGAAAGCATTATAAAAAGGGAAGCATTTTATGCATATAAATATATGTTGCGTGTTTTACAAAAAGCTCAGTTTTTACGCCTTGATATTAAAAGAAATTACTATATACTCCAGGTGTGGGTTGATGAACAACTGGTACAAATCCACTGGTCACTCAAACCAACAACGCTAAAAAATGAAGATTATTTTGATGCATATAATACCCTTGGAGAAAAAATTACAACCGACATCCTAAAAATAGCTTCTGCTCCTGTGTACCTTTTCATCACAAAAGAGGTAGGAAAAGAGGTCAATGCAAGTGAGAGAATAGAATGAGAATCTTAATTATCCTGCCAAACTGGCTCGGTGATGCCGTTATGGCAACTCCTGCCATTGAGCTTTTAGTAAAACACTATCCTGATGCACAGCTTATTTTTGTAGGAAGTTATGTTTCCATAGAAGCTATCAAACACCATCCAAATACGCAAGAAGCTATCGTAGATGAAACAAAAAAAGCATCATCACGACTTCTTGCAACCTATAAATTTGCCAAACAACTAGGCAAATTTGATATGGCTATCAGTTTTCGTAACCAGATCCACGCTTCACTGCTGCTAAGGTTTACAGATACCGTCATCACCATAGCACGCAACTCATGGCATTCAAAACTCCTGCTTTCTCATACACCAACGATAAACACGCAGCAGCACCTTGTGAAACAATATGCCCAACTTGCTATGGTCAATACCAACAACTTCAATGGCGAAATACCACCACTCAAACTCTATATACCTGCTAAAAAATTTGAAAAACCAACACTTGGTATCAATGCGGGAGCGACATACGGCAGTGCAAAACGGTGGTATCCAGAGCGTTTTGCAGAAGTAGCAGCACATTTTAAAGAGCAGCTTGATATCATCATCTTTGGTGGTCCCAATGAAGTAGAGATGGCACAGGATATTCAAAATCATTTGGAGAAACTAGGTGTTACAAATTTTACCAACCTTGCAGGCAAAACAACCATAGAGGAGTTATGTGCCACCATAGGGGGATGCTCTTTATTTATCACTAACGACAGTGGACCTATGCACGTTGCAGCAGCTTATCAAGTACCAACAGTCGCTATATTTGGACCGACAAGATATAAAGAAACATCACAATGGATGAATGAAAAAAGTATCATAGTAAGGCATGAGATGGAGTGTAGTCCATGTATGAAAAGGGAGTGTCCATTAAAACACCATGAGTGTATGACAACTATCACAGCTTCTGAAGTGATAGAAGCTGTAAAAAGTTTAGGGGTTTAAAAACCTATTTTAAATCCAAAATAGACAGATGAATTATAATTAAAATCGGCTACTTGGTAGTTAGTTTCTATATGTCTATATCCAAGTACTAAATTACCATGTGGAATAATCTCTATATTATAATCTATTCTATATTCCAAATAATTGTCTCCATCACTAAAAGCTAATGATTTTGGGGCAAAATATAAAGCTCCATGAAGTCTCATAGGTACAAGATTTTGAATAGGTAATTTATACGCTGCTTCAAGCCCCAAAGGTAATGAAGAAAAATCTTGTGTATGATTAAACTTCACACCCATTCCTAAACTCATACCCTGATTACCTATTGCATGCATAGATAAAAAATTTACCTCATAAAATGGATCCAAATTTTCTGTAACATCAGAATTACTCTCATCACCATTTAAAAACTTTGCTCCTAAAAACATAGTCTCAGGTTTAATGGCATCATTAAACTGACCCATATCAAAATTAAGACCTATCTCTAAATCTGTATCATTAATATTAATCTCGGCATTGTGCATCGCAAAAGATGACACTGCACAAAACGCTAAAACGCTTAATTTTTTTAACATGTACTTCCTTGTATTTTTTCTATAGTTTTTGTTGTACTTTTGCCATCTACAAAATCAACGAGTTTCAATTCACTAGCAAATTCTGTTCCGACAACTGCTTTTCCTTTGTAATCACCACCTTTGACAAGAACATCAGGTTGTATCATCTTTATAAGTTCATACGGGGTATCATCTTCAAACGGTACAACAAAGTCAACCGCTTCAAGTGCTGCAAGAAGATACGCTCTATCTTCTGCTATATTTACAGGGCGAGTGGGTCCTTTTAAACGTGAAACAGAAGCATCAGAGTTAAGTCCAACAATTAACACATCACCAAAACTTTTTGCAACCTGCAAATATTTTACATGTCCAACATGCAAGATATCAAAACATCCATTGGTAAAGACCACTTTTTTCCCTTGCGATTTATAACGCTCAACTATCCTTTTTATCTCTTCAAAAGATTTGATGTGTGCATCTGATGTACTTTTATGTAAAGAGGCTTCATACTCCTCTATCTCATCCATTGTAACTGTTGCACTACCAATTTTCCCGACCACTACACCTGCGGCTAGATTAGCAAATGCAGCTGTCTCCTCTATAGATTTACCAGCACTTAAAGCAAAAGCGATGGAAGCTATAACTGTATCTCCAGCACCAGTTACATCAAACACCTCTTTGGCAACTGTTGGAAATCGTTTCATTGCCTCATCATAAATCGCAATCCCATCCTCTGAGAGTGTGATAAGTGAAATATCCAACTCACATTCACTTTTTAGTTGTAAAAGTGCTTTTTGTAAAGAATCATTATCAACAATATCAATTCCTGTTGCAAGCATCGCCTCTTTTTTATTTGGTGTTAAAAGGTAAGCGCCTCTATATTTAGAAAAATCACTCCCTTTTGGATCAACTAAAACCTTCACTGCGTGTTGCTTTGCCAATGAAATAATATTTTGACACAACCTGTCTGTTAAAACACCTTTGCCATAGTCTGATAAAATCACTGCATCATACTTTGCTATCTCTTGAGTCAACATCTCTGTAATGGTTGCTACAGAGCTTTCATTGATATCTTCTTTACTCTCCTTATCGTAACGTAAAATCTGCTGGCTCACAGCGATTACACGGCTTTTTTTAGATGTTTTACGATTATGCTGTACTATAAGGTGTTGCGTGTTGACATCTATTGCATCTAACATACTGACAAGTTCATCACCATTTGCATCATCACCAATAACCCCTGCAACACTTACATGAGCACCAAGAGCCTTAAGATTGTTAACAACATTACCAGCACCACCAAGCACTGTTGTTTCTTTGGCAATATCAACAACCTGAACAGGTGCCTCAGGACTGATGCGTTCACATGAACCCCAAAGATAGTGATCTATCATCAAATCACCAATAACAAGGATATTGGGCTGTACATTTTTTAAAATATTCATACTATTTTTTCACTTCTGTTTCATAAATACGTTTAATCTCAGGAATATACATAGCTATTCCCTCTTCCATTGAAAAGCGAGGTTGATAGCCCAGATACTCTTTTGTATCCATAATATCTGCCTGAGTAAAAAATTGATACGAACCTATATAAGGATTAGGGATATATTCACATTGTAGTTGCGTGCCTAGTTCCTTTTGTAAAATATCTACTATATCTTGGAAACTTCTTGCTTTTCCTGTTCCAACATTATACACACCACTTTTTTTAGGCTGCATAGCTTTAATATTTGCTTGAATAATATCTTCTATATAGATAAAATCTCGTAAAATCTTATCACTTCCCTCAAAAAGACGAGGATTTTTTCCAGCCAATATCTGATGTCCAAACTGTAACACCATTGATGCTGTAGTATTTTTAAAATACTCCCTTGCACCATACACATTAAAGTAACGAAGTCCCACTATATTTATATCAGAACTTTCCATATACTCATAAGCGATATTATCCATCATCACTTTGGAAAAACCATATACATTATTAGGAGACTCATACCCTACTTTAAAAACATCACTGTCACCATAGGTTGCAGCTGATGAAGCATAAATCATATTTGCCTCATGTTGAACTGCAAGATCTAGCAGATCTTTAAAAGCATTGACATTTGTTTTTACCATTAGGTCTTGCTCTAGTGCTGTAGTGTCTGAAATAGCTGCTTCATGAAAAATATAATCAAACTTATAATTCACTTCCAAATCAAGTAAGAGATCTTTATCATTAATATCACCGCTGATTACCTCTCCACTAAAACCCAAAAGATTTTTAAAATGACCAAATGATTTTAAATTTCCATTACTCAGTGTTTCTCCACTTCGAAAGCTATCAAGAACAACAACTTTTGCTTTAGGATGATTTTCCTGAAAATAAAATGCTAAGTTTGCACCAATAAAACCTGCACCGCCAGTTATTAAAATAGTTTTGTTCTCTAAATCATCTTTTATATATCTCATAGTCATACTCACAATAAATTAATTTTAATAAAATAATACCTTTAAATTGATTAACAAGTATTTAAGACTTAACCCATTATAATTAAATCGAAACTTTATATTAAGGAAACAAAATGAAAAAAATTGTAATCGCTTCAATCGCTGCGTTAGCAGTATCTACAGTTGCTATGGCTGGTGTAAATGGGAAAGCATGTGTTGCATGTCACGGTGCTGACTGGTCAAAAAAAGCTATGGGTAAATCTAAAAATGTTGCTGAGATGAGCCATGCTGATATCGCTACTGCACTTAAAGGTTACAAACATGGTACATACGGTGGACCAATGAAAGGTGTAAT
Organism: Sulfurimonas sp.; assembly: GCA_027068455.1. GTDB lineage: Bacteria > Campylobacterota > Campylobacteria > Campylobacterales > Sulfurimonadaceae > Sulfurimonas. The sequence goes on along the minus strand of JAMOSN010000047.1, from coordinate 4,457 downwards.
GAAAGGGCAAGTAGCTCGTTACTCTGATGCTGATTTAGAAGCTTTCGCACAAACTATCGGTAAATAATTTTACTATTTTGGGTTGCCTTTTGGCAACTCAATCTTTTTTTAAACTCACCTATTCTGGTCGATACTCTTTTTTACGAAGAGCTTCTTTTCTTTTAGCTTCCATTTTTACGGCATCATTTAATTCTTCTTCATCATCATAAAGTGCAGCATTTAAAAATTTTTCTTTATCATCAAACTGCCCTTTTTTTATAGCCCACATCAATGCTACAAGTGCTATAGAACCTAAAAATACAGATACTCCAAGCATCATCCCTATAACCCAACTACTCATTTTTAATCCTTGTATCCTATTTTTATTCTCAAAGAGTTACCCACAACAAGCAGTGAACTTATACTCATAGAAATAGCAGCGATAAGAGGTATAATATATCCAGCCATTGCAAGTGGTATCGTAATACCATTATACACTAAAGAGAGTCCTAAATTTTGCTTTATCATACTAAATGTTTTTCTCGAAATAGTAAAGCTGTCATAAAGGGAACCAAAGGTATCATTTAAGAGTACGATATCACTCACCTCAATAGCTATATCACTCCCATTACCCATAGCAATAGCGATATCACTCTCAGCAAGTGCTAAAATATCATTCACACCATCTCCAGCCATCACAACGATTTTTCCATCTTTATGTAATTTTTCTATATAGTTTGCTTTATCTTGAGGTGTCATCTCTGATATAAATTCTTTAATACTAACCAATGAAGCAACTTTTTGAGCACTTCGTTGATGATCACCTGTAAGCATAATCACTTCAATACCCAACTTCTCAATTTCTTGTATTGCCTCTTTAGCATCTTCTCGTGGCATATCAAAAAGTTCATATTTTACAAGAACTTCTCCATCATATGCAAAATAAAACTCACTGTCTTCACTCTTGTCATCAACATCAATACCAATAATTTTCATCATTTTAGCATTGCCACCAGCCAACATTTTTCCATGGTACATAGCTGTAATTCCAGCAGAAGCAACATTATTGTAACTTTCAAGTTCCAAACAATGCAAATTTTCATCATAAACATAATCTGCAACCGCTTTTGCAATAGGATGTTTTGAATTTAACAATAATGAATAGAGTAAAGAGATATCAAAATCTTTATAGATTTTCTCTTTGACAACGTGAGGTTTTCCTTGAGTAATCGTTCCTGTTTTATCAAGCACTAAAACATCAGCCTGTGACATTGTTTCAAGTTGTGCCGCTTCTTTAAAGAGTATCCCCTTTTTAGAAGCGATGGAGAGACCAACCAAAGTTGCAACAGGAGTAGCAAGAGCAAGTGCACACGGACAAGCTATAACGATTACAGAGATGGCAATCATAAAAGATTGTTCAAAATCTGATGAATAGAAATACCACCCTATGAAAGTAAAAGCAGCCAAAAGTAAAATCACCGATGAAAAATATTCACTAAGTCTATTTGCCAACTGTTGTAAACGAGGCTTATTATTCATAGCATTTTCTAAAAGTGATACAATATTGCTCATCGTTGAGTGTGCATAATCTTTACTCACTTTGTATTTTACATCAGCATCAATACTTACTGTCCCACTGATAATAGTATCACCAACAGTTTTAAAAATGGGTTCACTCTCTCCAGTTAAAGAAGATTCATCAAATGTACCACTTCCATCTATGACTTCACCATCAAGAGCAACCTTGTCACCAGCATTGACTAAAACAACCTCTCCAACAGCTACATCATTGACATTTTTTGTGAAAACTTTTTCACCATCAAGAACTTTTACATCGTGTGGCAAATATTTATTCATTACATCCAAAGTATCTGCAACACTTTTTTTACTCAACACTTCAAGAAATTTTCCAACAAGAACAAAGGTTACAATCATAGTCACAGAATCAAAGTAAGCTTCACCACTGCGTGTTAATGTAATATAAATAGAGTACAAATATGTAAGCATAGAACCAGTAGCTACCAAAGTGTCCATATTTACGGTTTTGGTTTTTATTCCATAATACATCCCTTTGAAAAAAGGCCATCCACTATAAAATAAAACAGGAGTTGCAAGTACCCATTCCCCAATATTAAGTATATGTTTAATATCTGCACTAATACCTGAAAAATACCCAGCATATTGAGCAACCATAATGGTCATCATATTCATTGTAGCAAAAATGGCAACAGCCATACGAAGATAATACTCTTTTCGCTCTTTATTCGCTTTTTCTTCTTGCAATGAAGCATCATAAGGGTAGGCATTGTAGCCAATTGCACGAATCATCTCAATAATTTGAGAAAGTTTTACATTCTCATCATCCCAAACAATTTTTGCTTTATTATTTGTATAGTTGATATTAGTTGCAATAACTCCATCCATATTAGTAAGTGCTTTTTCATTCAACCATACACATGCGGCACAATGGATCCCTTCAATAATTAAAGAAACTTCACTAAAGCCATCTTTTGTCTGTTTCACATATTGCTCATAAAAAGCAGGAGTATCAAAATTACTGGCATCTTCAAACTGATTTGATGGAGGTGCTAGATGTTCATCCCCTAGCTTTTTATAAAATCCATCAAGTCCCTGTTCACTTAATAGATGATAAACACCCTGACAACCATTACAACAAAAGTAATGCCCATCATCTTCTATCATAACATCTTCACTAAACTCCAAATGACAATGATCACATTTTACTTTTTTAGACAACTTCAAATTTCCCTATAGTTGTATTTTTTTTCATTTTATTCCATGGTTTAATATATCCGTTCATACAAATATATACACCAGCTATCTCTTGGGTTTGTGCAAACCCTATTGCCATTCCAAGATTAAAACTCGCTTCTGATTTTTCAATTGAATATGGTTTCATAGCACCCGTTAAAACAATTACTCTGTCATCAAAAATAGCATCTAAAAACTCAGCAGTTACATCGATTGTATCTGTACCATGTACTATAACAAACTCTGCCTCGTCAGATTCACTGATGATACTAGTAAGCATCTTCCTATCATTAGTATCCATATCCAAACTATCTTTATATACTACACCAGCAACCATAAAATGGTGTTTGATATGTGCCATAATTTCATCAATTGCATCATTATCATAAGGAACTTCCATTTCCCCTGTCAGTTCATTATATCGCTTATTAAATGTTCCACCACTATTGAGTATTAGCATCTATTTTTTCCATATCTGTTTTAGTTTATTAATAATTTTGGAGGCTTTTGAGTGTGTAATAGTCTCTGATTCATCAAAAAGATAGGTTTCTTGCACACCAGCTCTCAAAGCAGCTTCTATATCTCTTTCTTTATCTCCAACCATCAAAGAGTTTTGCAAATCTATAGCAAAATCTTTTTGTGCTTCTAACAACATACCTGGCTTTGGTTTTCTGCAACTACATTCGCCTGATATATCTGGATGATGGGGACAAAAATAAACATAATCTATATTGATACCTCGTTTTTTGAACTCTTCATTCATCCATTGTGTTAGAAGATGAAAATCTTCTAAAGTATAGTATCCTCTATCTATACCTGATTGATTTGTAACGATGAAAAGATGATACCCTAAATCTTGATAATATTGACATAATTCAAAAATACCATCTATAAATTCAAAATCCTCTTTTTTATAGAGATAATTTTTCTCTACATTGACAACACCATCTCTATCTAAAAAAAGTGCCCTCTTCACGAATCACTTACTCCATTACCAAAAATCTCCTTTTCGATAATATCACATAATATATGCCCAATAAGAATATGAGACTCTTGAATTCTTGGTGTTGCATCAGATGGAACAACTAAAGCAATATCAGCCATTTGTGCCATTAAGCCACCATCACGACCGACTAAAGCAACTGTAAAAATATTTTTCTTTTTTGCACTTTCAAATGCTTTGATAATATTTACTGAGTTACCCGAAGTAGAAATACCAATGAAAATATCACCCTCTTGTCCCATCCCCTCTAACTGACGAGAAAAAACTTGATCATAACCGTAATCATTTCCAATTGCTGTTAAGTTTGAAGTATCTGTAGTGAGTGCCAATGATGGGATAGAGGGTCTGTCAAATCCATAACGACCTACAAGCTCAGCCGCAATATGTTGCGCATCAGCAGCACTTCCACCATTACCAGCCAAAATTGTTTTTTTATCAGTTTTATACAAAGCAACACATTTTTGTGCCACTTCAACAATTTTATCCAATAAAACATCATTTTCATAAATAGCTTGTTTTGTTTCGTATGATTGTTTAATTTGATCTTTAATATATGCTTTCATAAAGTATCCTAAAATAATATATGAAATAATAACACAAAAGGCATAATAGTAAGCAAAGAAGAAAAGAAAGATCAAGAGTTATAGAGTGATGGTAAGTTTTAAAGCTTACTGTCAAGATTACAATCAGAAGTAAATACAAT
>JAMOSN010000046.1 GCA_027068455.1 Sulfurimonas sp. | reverse complement strand
TACTATTTAACCCTTTCTCGAGGGGATGCATATAAGGAGTTTCGTAAACTCAATTATGAAACTGATGATGTATATACTATCATTCAAGGATTGAAACCCTACTCTGAGCGTGGAGAAGAGTATGTTATAGAGTTGGCAAGTATGATCCGTTTTAATAATTTTACAAAATATGACAAACCAATGCAAGAAAAGTCGCAAATATAAAAACTTATAATCTGCTATAATTGCGCCCATGAAACAATTAAAACAATATTTAGATTCTCACGATACATGTGAGATGCACCCATCGGAATTAGCAAAAATCTTAAAAGGTATAGATGACAATGACTTTAGTAAAGCTGTCAAACTTATACCAAAAGATTTAATAGGTGATGTAGCTCTGGCTCTGCCTGATAGATATTTTGATGATGTGGTTGAAAACCTTAGTGTTGATGAACTCTCAAAGGCAGTTTCAGAGCTGGAATCAGATGATCAGTTAGAGTTTATGCAAGAACTTGAAGAGGTAGATGAAAATGTTGCTTCGCAGGTTTTTAAAACACTTGATGAGGAAGATAAAGAGGAGATAAAAACACTTCAAAAGTATAATGAAGATGAAGCTGGTGCCTATATGCAGCTTGAGGTCTTCATAGCACATGAAGATGAAGTGGTTCAAGATGTAATAAAACGTTTTGCGAAGCTTCGTAAAGAGCATGAACTTGAAAATGTTCAAAACCTCTTTATTGTTGATAAAAACAACAAACTACTTTACACTGTTGGTTTGGATGATCTTCTTATTTTTGACTTTTCAAAAACTGTAAAAGAGAATATAGAAAACTCTGAAGAATCTTTTGAACCTATCGTTGCTAAAGATACTGAAAATATTAAAACAGTAGTTGATTACTTTAAAGAGTATGACCTCTCTGTTATGCCTGTTGTTGATGAAAACGGAGTTTTGCTTGGTCGTATCACATCGGATGATATTTATGATATTATCAATGAACACGCAACAGAACAGATGTATAACCTTGCTGGGGTTGATGATGAAGCTGAAGAGGATGAAGATGTCATCAAAGCTGGTAAGAAAAGAGCAACATGGTTGGGGATAAATCTTTTAACTGCCATAGCAGCCTCTTTGGTTATCGGACTTTTCCAAGATACCATCAACTCTATGGTAGCGCTTGCGGTTTTAATGCCGATCGTTGCTTCTATGGGTGGTAATGCTGGAACGCAGACCCTTACTGTTGTTGTACGTCAATTGGCACTTGGAGAGATTTCAACTGGTGATGCACTCAGAATTATAAAAAAAGAGGTTATAATATCTCTTATGAACGGCTTTGTTTTTGCTCTTGTTATGGGGGCAATTGCTTGGGCATGGTTTGATATACCGCTTTTAGGGGTTGTTATTGGACTTAGTATGGTGATTAATCTTTTTATGGCTGGATTTTTTGGAGCAACAATTCCACTTGCTCTTCGAGCCTTAAGGATTGACCCAGCCATTGGTAGTACAGTTATTTTAACAACTGTGACAGATGTCGTAGGATTTTTTAGTTTCCTAGGACTTGCAAAATATATTTTACTTTAAAGGATCTGTAAAACTTGGATTTATTGATACTATTTTTCCTACTCTCGGTAGGCGTGTCGTTTGTATGTTCTGTTTTAGAATCGGTTTTATTATCTATTAATATGTCGTATGTAGCAGTTTTGGAAAAAGAGCGTCCAACACTTGGTAAACTGCTTCGTATGCAAAAAGAAAATATTAACAAATCAATTGCTTCTATCCTTATCTTAAATACCATTGCAAATACATTGGGCGCTGCTGCTGTAGGTGCGCAGGCTTCTAAGATTTTTGGCAATGATGCAGTTGTGTATGTTTCTATTATCTTAACATTTGCTATTTTATTTCTTTCTGAGATTATTCCAAAGACAATCGGTGCTATTTACTGGAAACAACTTGCTCCTATGGCGGCGTATTTTATCCGTGTTTTTATTTGGCTTACATACCCTATTATTTTAACTACACTAGCAGTTACAAATAAAATCTCCAATGGTAAAACAGACTCCCACTCCCTGACAAAAGAGGAGCTTTTAGAGAGTATGCTTATGAGTGAGGATGAGGGGATTATCGATGAGAAAGAATCTGATGTAATTGAAAATATCCTAAATCTTGACAATATCAAAGTGAGTGAGGTACTTACTCCTAGAAGTGTTGTTTTTGCTTTAGATGAAAGCCGAACCATTAAAGATATTATAGCGACAGAAGAAGCTATCTTTAAATTTTCCCGTATCCCTGTTTACAAAGACTCTATAGAAGAGGTAACAGGTTTGGTTCTTACCAAAAAAATATTTAAACAGGCTCTTGAAGATGAAAATGTTCCTCTAAGTACAATTAAGAAAAAAATCTTTTCTATTAATGAGAATATTCCTGTAAGCAAAGCGCTTGACTTGTTCATTGCCAAAAAGGAGCATATGTTTTTAGTTACTGATAATTATGATCAAACTGATGGTATCATCACTTTGGAAGATTGTGTTGAAACAGTTTTGGGTGTTGAGATTATGGATGAGAGTGATACTACCGAGGATATGCGTGAGCTTGCAAAGAGAAAAATGAAGCTAAAAAGAAAGCTCCAAGCTAAGAGTGAGGCCTCTTAAGCCATCACCTCTTGCATACTGATATCATCACCTACCTCATTAACAAGGTTATCCATAAGTGTGAAGAGTTGTGCTGATTCCTCTTCTGCTTTGCGGAAACGTTGAATGATTTCATCTTTGGAATTATTTTTCGTCATACATCCTCCGTTTAATACACAGTCAAGATTTTCATTGATAAGGTCATGGAAGTTTTTATGATGTTGTTCCATTTTTCTAAAAGTTGGGTTTTGTCCAAAGAGTTTTTGTCCTTGGGAGTAGTACCATACACCAAATCCACAATGTTTATAATCTTTTTTCAGTGTTTCAGTTACTGTACCATTGACAACAGCAGAGTAAGCGTTTGATTTAAAAAGGATATGATGGATTTTGAAGTTTACCAAAAATAAAGCAAAGCTGTTTTTGTTGGCATCGGTGGAGACGGTTTGCATATCTTCATTTAGGATACCGATTGTATCGGCAAACTTATCCATGGTTTCGTTTGCATTGTTGGCAATATTGCTCATATTAGAAGCGTTTTCAGAGATTCCACTAGATTGTTGTTGAAGATTTTGGATAGTGATGCTAATCTCCCCTGTAGCTTTACCTGTGCGTTCAGCGAGTTTTCTAACCTCGTCGGCAACAACGGCAAATCCACGTCCATGTTCACCAGCACGAGCAGCTTCTATGGCAGCATTTAACGCCAAAAGGTTTGTTTGATCTGCAATATCTTTAATAAGGTTCACAACTGTTGTGATTTCACTGACATTAACATCCATCTGCTCTATAGCTTCAACCGTATCTGTTACAAGTTCGCTGAGATTAGAGATTTCAGAGCTTGTGTCTGATACTGCGCTGTAAGTTTCTTGTGTTGCACTTGAAGCATTGTGTGTTAATTCAGCAGCTTTGACAAAAGCATCTTTTGTTTGGTTGATATCTGATGTGATGATATCAAGGTTTCCTTTCATCCCACCGTTAAGTTTGGAAAATTCGGTTGTAAGCACACCCATAAGTTTGTACTTTTCATTGGCTTTCATAGATGAAATAGCTTTTTGAATAGCATTAGCAGTCTCTTTAAATTCCCCTTTAAGACCATCTGGGAACATACTACGATACATTTGACCATTGCTGACAGCTTCGATGGTGTAGCGTGTTTCACGTAAAATAATCTCCATTTGATCGAGTGTGTCATTGAGATCCCATGCAATGTGTTCAAGTTCAGTTTCATTTTTTTCCAAAACAACACGGGAAGAGAGCTTTCCGTTTTTAGTATCTTGTAAAACGGTAGAAATCTTTTGGATTAAGTCCTGCTCATTGTTGTTCTTAGTGCCAAAAAAACTCATATTTTAGCTCCTTTTTGAAGATTGATAACAAATTCATCATATTCTAGGTTATGCTTTTTTAGTAAATTGTTTAGTATTTGTTGTGAAGCTTGCATCCCTCCACTGCGTTCGGCATCAAGAAGTTGTCGATAGATTGGAGTAATAATGTCTATGGCTGACTGAGTCGCTTTTCTTCGTACTGATGTATATGAAATAATATTGCCATTTGCATCTAAATCAGGTGTAATATATGCAAAAACCCAATAATATCCACCATCAGCACACAAGTTTTTTACAAACCCAAAGAACTCTTTTTTACTTTGAATCTTGTCCCATACGGTTTTAAAAGCAATCTTTGGCATATCAGGGTGGCGTATAAGGTTATGATTTGCCCCAATAATTGAAGAGGCTGGATACCCTGCCATTTTTGTAAACATCTCATTACAGTAGATAATCTTCCCTTTTGCGTCTGTTTTTGATACGATAAAATCATTTTGTGAAAGTGTTTTTTCGTTATTTGTAATATTTTTTGGAGCATCTAATTTTGATAAAGATTTCCCTGCCATACAATCTCCTCATTTTTTTATATATAAATGAAAGATTGTATAGGGTTTAGGTTTAAAGTTTGATAAAAGAGCTTAAGAATAATTTTATATTATGGGTATAAGAGGAATTATACCCATTTTATTACATTCCAGGGATGCGAGGGATTTTTCCAAGTTTTGAGTAGCGACAATATGTTCCCCACCCTTTTTTAAGCCAGTGACCAATGAGTGGCATAGGAATCATAAAACCACGTTTTTCATCTCTATATACAAAAGCTGCACCATCTCCACTGTCCATAACGCATAAAATATTGAGATGTTCGTGGTAACCTTTAAAGTCACTGCCATCATTGTCTCTTTGCTCAATGTTGTGAGCTACATTTTTTGCCATCACCTCTGCAATATGACCTTGTTTTGCTCTCCAGTCATACCCCTCAAGTGCAGCAACATCACCAATGGCATAGATGTTAGACTGTGTACCATCTTCATGTAACACGCAAGAGTAATCATCAGTTTTTATAAATCCTGCTTCATTTGTTGGCAAATCACTCTCTTTAATAACTGCGTGTCCATCTCCCGCTGGAATGAACATAGTAAAATCTGCTTCAAGTTTGGAATCATCTTCAAAAACAACGCCATCCTCTTCAAATGCTTTGATCTTTTTGCCAAAATGTTTGTTGATACTCAGTTTTGAAAAGAATATATCCATCATTTTTAAAGCTTGAGGACCCATTCTTTTTCCAGGTTCTGCCATTGGTGCAAAGAATGTAAGTTCAAATTTGTCTCGTATGCCCTTTTTCTTAAGCATATTGTGAACATTAAATAAAAGTTCAAACCCTGGGCCACCACGAACAGCAGATGAGTCTTTAGGATTACCACCAAAGCCCATAGCTATCTTACCGTGACCAAGCGCTACAAGTTTATCTATCTGGTAGCGGATATCCAAAGACTGTTCAGGAGCACCACATATAGAAAGGGTGTTTTCTATCCCTTTGTGTTTCATTTTGGATGCACCCATAGCGATGATGAGATAATCATAATCATCAAGGACTTGACCGCTTTGTAGTTCTACACAGTTCTTCTCTTTTGAAATAGAAGCAACACTGTCTATAACAAGATTAAACTTATGAGCTTTTTGAAGCTCTTTTAAATCAACACATACATCTTTAAATTCACATTCACTCGTTGGTACCCAAATGGAAGTAGGGTAAATGTAAAAGTAATCTCTATCACTTACAAGTGTAACATCATAGTTCATTTTCTTTAGATGTGATGCTGCATCCACACCTGCAAATCCACCACCTAAAACAAGTACCTTTTTCATCATTCTTTCCTTTATCCTTATTTTATCTTTAGCAATAGTACAAGAATTGATGTTAAAAATATATTAAATGGATTAATTTTATCGTCAAATTCACCATAATCCTCTAAAAACTAAATTTCAAGAGTTGGGCAATAGAGTCATCTAAACCCCATCTATTATTGATTGAGCCCTCTGAACAAGCCAGCTGATTCTTCCTTGATAAGTTTATTTCTAAATTTACAAATAGTAGTCTCATCTGGGATAGTATCTTCATCTCTTATATCAAGAAACTTCACCACCTTGGTATTTCATGACATGATTAGAAAAACTTAATTGCATATTTATCCCTCAAACTTGGTTTCTTAGTGTCTTTGTTTTATCTAATTGTTGGTTTGAAGGAGGTTAAGCAAAACTCTTTAATTATTCAGAGGGTTCAATTTAGAATGTTTATATATCACTCTCTAAAAGATTCTTAACACGCAAGAGTGTTTCCTCTTTTCCAATAACCGCCATCACTACATCAAGACTAGGTCCTCCCAGTTTTCCAAGCAGTGCAACACGCAACGGCTGACCTATTTTGCCAAAACCAATCTCCATCTCCTCTATCACCTGTTCCATGATATGATGATAATCACTTGGTAGATGTAATTCGGTTGCAGATTGCAGTTTTGTAGCAAAGTTTTTTAAAACCTCTTTGGCATTGCCTTTGAGCGCTTTTTTAAGAGCTTTGGCATCATACTCGCTTGGTGTTGTGATAATCTCTTGAGTGAGTTCTGCAAGTTCTTTGAGTGTTTTTGCACGCTCTTTTAAAGCGTCAAGCAAAATCTCTTTTTTATCGTGAGATGTAAGCACTACACCAAACTCAATAAGCATCTCAGCCAAAGTGTCATTGGATGTGTTTTTAATATAATGCGCATTGAGCCAGTCAAGTTTTTCAGTATTGTAGATTGAAGCTGATTTATTGATATCTTTTGGATCAAAAAGCGCTATCATCTCCTCCATGGAGAATATCTCCTGATCTCCATGACTCCATCCAAGACGTACTAAAAAGTTTAAAAGTGCTTCTGGAAGATATCCCATCTCTTTGTATGCCATCACATCGGTAGCACCATCACGCTTTGAGAGCTTTTTCCCCTGTTGGTTGTGAATCATCGGTACATGATAGAATTTTGGTATATCAAATCCAAGTGCTTTATAGACAACGATCTGTTTTGGAGTGTTGGAGAGGTGATCATCTCCACGGATCACCTCATTGATACCCATAAGTGCATCATCAATAGCTACAACAAAGTTATAAGTTGGGCTTCCGTCACTTCTTGCAATGATAAAGTCATCCAAAATATCTTCTGCTTGAAAAACAACATCACCTTTGATACCGTCATGCACAACAATCTCACCATTGAGTGGTGCTTTGATACGGATAACGGGTGCAACACCCTCTGGTGGTGTGCCGTCAAAGTTACGATAACGTCCATCATATTTGGCACGCTCTTTGTTTGCCATCTGCTCTTCACGAAGAGCATCAAGTTCCTCTTTTGTCATATAACACTTATATGCTTTACCCTCATCGAGGAGTTGCTGAATATATTTTGCATAGATCGCATCTCTTTGACTTTGGTATGTAATCTCACCGTCAGCTTCAAGACCAAGCCACTCAAAAGCTTTTAAAATTGCCTGTGTAGCTTCTTGGGAATTTCTTTTTTTGTCTGTATCTTCTATGCGAAGAACAAATTTTCCATTGTTCTTTCTTGCCCAAAGATAAGAAAAAAGTGCGGTTCGAAGACCACCGATATGTAAGTATCCTGTAGGGGATGGTGCAAAACGGGTAACAACCATTAGTATGCCTTTGTAAAAAATAATTACGCAATTTTAGGCAATTGTTGGTTAAAGGCTGGTAAAATACAGCTATATTAACAAATGGACAGATATGAACAAAATAGTTTTTTTCCTTATTTTTGCGGTTATCCTGCAAGCTAAAATCTATGATGGTGTAGCGGTAGTTATTAAAGATAAAATCATCACACTCTATGATATTAAAAAAGAGATGCGACAAGACAGAGTTGATGTGAAAAAAGCAACAGATATTTTAATACGTCAAAAACTTGAAGAGATAGAACTTCAAGAGAAACAGATCCATGTAAGCTCCTCAGAGGTTTATGATGATATCAAACAGATGGCACAGAGAAATCACCTAAGTGTCAGTGAGTTTTATGATGCAGTACGTGAAGCTAATGGTCTTACTTCAAGTGAACTTAAAGCAAAAATCAAACAAAAACTTCTTTCACAAAAGCTTTACAATGCTATAGCGATGCGTTCTATGTCAGAACCTACAGAAGATGAGATACAGGAGTATTATGAGCTTAACAAAGAGAAGTTACAACATCCTGAGTCATTTGATGTTATTATTTACGATGCAAAAGACAGAAGACGTTTAGAACAAAAAGTAAAAAGTCCGATGTTCTATGCTCCAGATATAGCAACCAATGAGCAAACACTCCCATATAACAGAATCTCTCCAGAGCTTGCCTCTTTGCTTGAAAAAACACCTCCATACCACTTCACCCCAATTGTTCCCAATGGTAAAGGTGGATTTATGAGCTTTTATGTCAAGTCGGTAAAAAAATCTCAAGATGCCTCTTTGGAGAGTATGAGAAATGAGATTATCAATGCGATGATGGCAAAAAAAAGGGAAGCGCTTTTAGGTGATTATTTTGCAAGATTGCGAGATAATACTGAGATTAATATTATAAGGCTGCCTGAATGAAATTTCAAGTGAGAAGCTTTTTTTCTTACTATTTAGTAATTATCATAGCCTCTCTTATTCCTGTTATTCTCTTTGGGGTATTTACATACAATAATGAGATTCAAACACATGAAAATGAAGCTCTTATTAATCTCAAAAGTATAAATAATGATAAAAAAACGGATATCACACGCTTTTTTGATGATGTAGAGTTTGAACTCAATGAATTAAAGAACAATATATCTTTTTTCGATAATCTAGCTAGAAAACATATACAGACACTGCAAAAACTACAGTATGACAATATCATAACCTACTACAGTTCTTTAGAACATCTGCTTGTATCTTTATCATATCAAGATTTTTTTAAAAAACTTGATACAGACTCAACTTTAGTTGCAACGCAAAAGCAAGAGCTTGATACGCTTACAAAGAAGCTTTTTGATGGTGCATTTTTTATCGTTGGCAAACAAGGTACTATACTTTATGAAAGTATGAAACAAGGATATGAAGGAAAGTTTATCGGTGATTTGACACCTCGATTTGATAGCTTTTACAAAGCATATATAAAACACGAGATAATAATTGATGATGTTTATATTGTTGATTTTGATCGTACAAAAGAGAAAAAATATAAGCAGTACATGGTACGACCTATTGGCAAAAGTGGTGCTTTGATAGTTGCTGAAATTTCTCAAAAACCGATGGAAGAGATTTTAAAAACTGTTGATTCTTTTGGAACATCTGCAGAAACATATCTGGTGTACCAAGATGGCAATCAAACATATTTGGCATCTACAAGAAGTGCAAAAGTTGGTCATATTGGTGATTTGAAAAGTTCTGCTCAGATTGAAAAAGGATTTCATCAAAACGGTGTAGAGATTAAATATGGCAGTACGGGAGCGATTGAACTTGTAGGTTACAGACCATTGCATTATAAAAATATGAAGCGTACCATGCAAACTACTGTACGTTATATGGATATTATTTCTCCTAATATAAGTACAAAAGAGTATTTAAAAGCATTTGTTCAAGATTATGATTTTGAAGATTTACTTATTATTGATGCAAGTGGTGAGATTATCTATTCTGTTAATTCAAAAAATAAACACTCTAAAAATATTTTAAATACATATAGTAATCTGGAAAATATGGTGAAGCAGGTACTTCAAACGAGAAGTTTTGTTCTTGGGGATATAGATTATTATAAAGGATGCAAGGAACAAATTGCTCAGTTTGCAGCGATACCTATGTTTGGCAATATACAAGATAAAGAGATTGATATCATCATCTTTGTACAACTAAAGATAGATACATTGACAAAACTTTTAGAAGCAAGAAACAGCAATTACTATAAAACATTGGATAATTATATTGTCGGAGATGATTACAAATTAAAAAGTACCACATTGCTTGATGCTGCAACATTTAATGTTGAAAACTCCTATAAAGGGGACTGTAACCTTTCTAAAAAAGATATATCACGGTTTTTTGAAAATAATAAAAACAATATATTTCATTCCAAAGACTATAGAGATAAAGAGAGCATTTCTGTATATTCTTTGATAAAGACCAAAAATTTTCGATGGGCTATTGTGACTAAAATCGACAAAGCAGAGCTTGAAGCGATGAGCAGTACGATTAAAAAAGAGATTATCGTTTTTATTCTTATTTTTTCTCTTTTAGCTGTATTGGTTATTTTGCTTGTGAGTTATTATAAAAAGCAACATGATGAGAAACTTCTCTACTCTGCAACACATGACAGTTTAACCAAACTGCCAAATAGACGTTTTGTATTTAATTTCTTAGAATATATCTTAGCAAATACAAAAAGAAAGAAAAATTGTGGTGCAGTGATGTTTATGGACTTGGATAACTTCAAGTTTATCAATGACAGCTATGGGCATGAGGTTGGTGATTTTGTTTTGGTAGAAGTATCAAAAAGACTGAAAGCAATTTTACGTGAAAATGATATTTTAGCACGACTTGGCGGTGATGAGTTTTTAGTGATTGTCAACAGTTTTACCCATACGCAAGAGCTTAATAATATAGCGCAGAGAATCATCAATGTTGTCTCAGAACCGATTAAAGACAAAGCTAACGACAGAGAGTATCAGGTTGGGGTAAGTATCGGTATCTCAATTTTTCCTGATGATAGTTATGATGCTCGTGAACTTTTACAGTTTGCAGATACGGCGATGTATAAAACAAAGGCTAAGGGAAGAAACGCCTATACATACTACTCCAAAGAGATGACACAACATTCTATAAACAGTACACGTGTTGAGAGTGAGCTTAAACGTGCAATTAAAAATGATGAGCTCATTTTACACTACCAGCCACAAATAGATATCCGAACCAATAAAATCATAGGTGTTGAGGCTCTTGTAAG
>JAMOSN010000045.1 GCA_027068455.1 Sulfurimonas sp. | reverse complement strand
GATTTTATGCTAAAATTTTGCAAATATTTTAAAGAGGGCATTTATGGAAGCAAAAGCGATAAAAACAAAAAAATATCTTTCTAAAGAGGATATAAAAAAACATCTCAGTAATGTTGAGTATATCATTATGGCTGCACCCGCACCTGAACATTTTAAAGATACACCTATCCACTTTACCATCTTTTTAAACACGCAAGATGAACTGCCACCAGAGATTCAAAAAGCGGTTTTGGATAAATTTAGAGATGAACACAAGATTAAAGAACCAGCAGAACTTATGAGTCAGCTTATGCCTGTAGGGTTTGCAATCAGCACATCACAAGACACTCCTATGCCTATGCTTTTAGTCAAACCAGAAGATCAACGCTCCATTCCATTTGAAGTGATGTTTGTGATGGATTTTTTGGCAGATTCAGATGAGTTTGATGAAGCAAAAATCAAACAACTTACAGGGTGGAGCTACTCTTACAATTAATTTTTTTAAAAATGTTACCAAATGCTACAAAAGTAGCATTTTAGATTACCTTTGTACTCTACAATACTCCTAGATTTAAACCAAACAATCTAAGGAGCAAACAATGAAAAAAATGATTTTATCAAGTGTACTGGCATCGCTTTTACTAACAACGGGTCTTTATGCAAAAAGTGATATTAAAACAGTAAAAGAGGTAAGCAACAACGCTGTTGTTAAAGGCAACCAAGATGCTCTGGCATCTCAAAAGCATCTTATCCAAGAGGCTATCAATTCTCTCGAATTTACTGCAAAAGCCTTACAAGACTTAAACAAAAATGATAAAAAAGCAGCACAGGCAAATATTGAAAAAGCACTTGGCAAACTTGAAGTGATCTTGAGTGCAAAAAATGCACCGAAACTTTTACCAATTGACAGTGCTGTAACTATGAAAGAATATATCGGAACAAAAGAAGATATCAAAAAAACTGTTGATGTGGTCAAGGATCTCCTTGATGACAATAAAGTTCAAGTTGCACGTGAACTGTTAAACTCACTTCAAAGTGAGATTGATATCACAGTTGTAAGTTTACCACTTATTACATACCCTGATGCACTTAAACTTGCAGCAAAATATATCCATGAAGACAAGATTACAGAAGCAAAACATGTCTTAGCGTTGGCACTCAATACGTTTGATACAACAGTAGAGGTAATTCCATTACCACTTTTAAAAGCGACAGAACTTATCAATGTATCTGCAAATCTTTCTAAAAACGGTAAAAAAGAGGAAGCTCTTAAATATCTAAACGCAGCAGAAGATGAGTTGGATGTTGCTGAGGCACTTGGTTATGTAAGCCATTCAGATACAACATACAAAGCATTACACGCAACGATTAAACATGTTCGTAAAGAGATCAAAGGGAAAAACAAAGCTGAAAAACTTTTCGATGAGTTAAAAGCAAAACTCAAAGATTTTAAAGCAAAAGTGTTTTCAGAGGAACAACCTAAAAAGAACTAATACTTCAATGAGATGAGGCTAAAGCCTCTATCTCATCTATCTCCTTGACAATATCACACGAAAGATTTTCATACCCTGTAGCAGTTATTAAGATATCATCTTCTATGCGGATTCCGATTCCTCTGTATTTTTTAGCAACGTTTGTATCATCATGAGCGATATAGAGAGCTGGCTCTATCGTTAAGACCATCCCCTCTTGAAGTGGTATCTCTTTGTTCTTTTCATCTTTATAAGGTGCTTCATCATGCACATCAAGTCCCATCCAATGCCCTATGCCATGTGGATAGTATTTTTTAAATAGCTCTTTTTTCATACACTTTTTCTTACCTGCTTGTATAATGCCGAGCTTCTTTAAAACCTGACACAAAAGCTCTTGCGATTTTTTTTGTAGTTGTGAGCGTAAAACTCCAGGTCGTATCATCTGTATAATCTGTTTTTGTACAGATAAAACACCATTATAAAGCTCTTTTTGAGGCTGTGTAAAAGAGCCATCAGATGGGATGGTACGGGTGATATCACTTGCATAGTATTGATACTCACACCCTGCATCTATTAAAATAAGCTGTTTTTTTTGAAGTTTGGCATCGTTGTTGATATAATGAAGCGTATTGGCATTATCTCCACACGCAACGATGGAGGTATATGCATCACTGTATGCTCCGTTTTTCTTAAAAACATACTCTATCTCAGCTTGAAGTTCATACTCATAGTTTAAGGATGAAGCTTTTTGCATCGCTTGATGGTGTGCCTCTTTGGTAATTGTCATTGCGTGTTTTATCAGTGCTATCTCTGCTGGTGATTTTATAAGTCGCATCTTTTGAACGATATGTGAAAGATTATAAATAGCAACAAACGACTTGGTATAGCGTTTAAGAACTTTTACCTTTGAGTACTCAAGGGAAAAATCGTAATACAAAGCTTTTTTGTTTTGCATCAACTCTTTGAGTTTGGCATTGAGTGTATCATACTCAAAAACATCATCTACTTGAAATCTTTTTTTAGCCTCTTTAACACCTAGACGTTTCCCGTTCCAAAGCTCCTCTTTGGGATCTTTTTTATGAACAAATAAAAAACTCTCAAATGATTTTTTCCCTTTAACAATCACTAAAGCACTCGAATCCTCTCTAAAACCACTCAAATAGTAAAAATTACTGTTTTGTCTATAGGGGTAATTGGTATCGTTTGAACGCACTTTATTATCAGCAGCAAAGATCACTGCAATAGAGTTGTTTTTGAGCTCTTTGGCAACCCTTTTACGTCTTGAAGCATACTCTTTCTCACTTATCACGACACACCTCTGCAAGTGAAGTTCTTAGCTCTTGAATCACTTTTGCTACAGCAGTGTTAAGTGCTGTAACTCCACCCTGTGCATCAGGACTTTGTGCTTTTTGCATCTCATGGAAGCTTTTTTCTATGACCACTTCATTGTTGTTTTGGTCAATAAGACGCATTCCAAGGGCAACTTTAACAAACGAGCTTTTCTCATCAGCATCAAAATACTGCATAAACTCATCAACACGCAACTCCAAAAGCAGATTTGCCTGTGCTTTAGATCCATACTCTATGACACTTTTAAATATACCATCTTGCTGTAAGCTCTCAATCACATTGTGGATAATAGCCTCACTAGGAGCAACAACCCAACGTGACTGTGTATAACTATACTCTTCATAATTCTGTAGAGCATATCGCATCTTTTTTGTTTGGAGCGTATCAAGGGTAAAGATTTGTGAGACCTTGAGTGTTTGTGTTTTACATTGCGTGTTGCTATCTAATGAAAGCGATTGTATTGTCGGTGATAGTCTATACTCATGTAAAGGTGGTTGTATCGTTGTTACACTGCATCCCACCATCATTACTAGCAAGAAAATAGTTGCTAACTTTTTCATCTATTTCTCCCCTGGAGCTTTTCTTTGCTCCTGTTTTTTATATATGATATCCGAAGCACTTTGTTCATAATGTTCTAAGAACTGTTCCACCTGTATCATCATATGCTGCATATCGATAAGTGTGGCATCGATAGTTGGCATAATATCTGCCGTCATCTCTTTAAGATTGAACTGACCACTCTCAAGTGCCTGTTTTGTCGCATCCATAGCACCACGAATGTGTAAATAACTCTCCATGATAGAAGAGAGTGATTTAGCAATATCATCTTCAAATGCCTTACTCTTATCTATCAAAGAGTCAACATTTGGCATCACTCTGTCGAGTTTGTACGTAAAATTGTCTAAGTTCTTTGCACTGTTTTGAAGGTGTGTTATTGTTTTATCATCTAAAAGCTTATCAATTTTAGCCATCGTATTTGAAGAGTTATGGATGAGTTTTGAAAATGCTGCTTGATTTTTCTCATTTAAAAGCTCTTCAATTCTTAAAAGTGAAAGGGTCATATGCGATGAAACCGATCCAAGTGATTTTTCAAAGTGTTCAAAGAAGGAAGGAACTGTTTTTATCACAGGATACTTTTGCCCTTTTTTCGCTTTTAGTGGCGGAGCATCATTCGAGCCCAAGGTAAGGTTGATATAGGTTAAACCTGTGATACCCTGTGCTGTTAGTTTTGCAACAGTGTTTTCTTTAATGGGAGTTGTTTTTAAAATATCCACCGTCACTTGTACCTGCTCTGTATTTTTTGGATTGATTCGCAAGTCTGTTACTTTTCCAACTTCAATCCCTCTGTATTTTACAGGAGCATTGATATTAAGTCCCAAAACAGATTCGTTAAAGTAGATAAGATATTTTTGTGTAACAGATTCTTCTGATGGTTTTAAAAGCCAGTAACTAAAAGCTAACATCAAAAAAATACCTATTAGAACCGAAAAACCTACAAGTGTATAATTGACTTTATTATTCATGCATGCTCTTTAAAAAAAGTTTGTATAAAATCACTTTTCACAGAAGTAACCTCATCTAAGGTGCCTTCATAAGCAATTTTTTTATTATCTATAATAGCTACTCGATCAAGGGTATCATAAATAGATTGTAAATCGTGTGAAACCATCACAATGGTAAGTCCTAACATATCACGCAGTTGTAAAATGAGTCTGTCAAATTCTCTAGCAGAGATGGGATCCAAACCGCTTGTGGGCTCATCCAAGAAGAGGAGTTTTGGGTCCATTGCCAAAGCACGGGCAAGTCCCGCTTTTTTCTTCATTCCACCACTAATCTCTGATGGATAAAGATGTGCATCACTGTATTGTAAACCAACAAGCTTGATTTTAAACTTGACAATGGTCTCTATCATATCTTTTGAGAGTTTCGTGTACTCTTTAAGTGGCAAAGCGATATTTTCTGCAATGGTCAAAGAGGAAAAGAGTGCACCAAACTGAAACAACACTCCCCATCGTTGACGTAACTCTTGGGCATCTCTTTCACTGATGGATTCTATCTTTTTACCAAGCACCTCAATAGAGCCTCCATGAAACTCCTGAAGCATCACCATCTCTCGTAACAATGTCGTTTTTCCACAACCACTTGGACCCAAAAGCCCATAGATTTCACCCTCATTGATATGAAGATTAAGCCCATTATGCACCACTTTGGAACCAAAAACAGTTTGTACATTTTTTACTTCAATAAGAGCCATACCTATATCCCCAAATTAGTAAATGCTATAGAGAAGACTGCATCACACACGATTACTGCAAAAATGGACTCAACAACACTTTTGGTGGTATTAAACCCTATACTTTGCGTATCATCTTTGACCATCAAACCTCTGTAAATCCCAATCGTTGCAATTAAAAAAGCAAAAAACGGACCCTTAATAAGCCCTATAAAGAAATGTTTCGCAGCAACCACTTCATTGAGTCTGTCAATAAAAAGCTGCGGTGTAATGTGGAGGTCTATATTGGCAACAATCATCCCGCCAAAAATAGCCATCATATCTGCAACAAAAATAAGCAAAGGCATCGTAATCATCAACGCTATAATGCGGGGAAGCACCAAAAATGCAAATGGCTCAAATCCCATAGTACGCATCGCATCTATCTCTTGAGTGATTTTCATCGCTCCAATTTGTGCTGTATAAGATGATCCACTACGCCCAGCAATCACGATCGCTGTAATCAAAGGTGCAAGTTCTCGAAAGATAGAGATACCAAGCATATCCACTATAAAAATATTGGCACCGTAAAGCTTGAGCTGATATGCAGATTGATATGCCACAACTAAACCTATTAAAAAACTTGTCAATGCTATAATACCAAGAGCTTTGAGTGCACTCTCATTCATCTCAAAAAATATCTCTTTATATCTGATTTTATGTAATGAAGTAAGGTATCGAAACTTTGTTACAAAAAGTTCTCCAAAAAAGGCTATAAAAGCTACAAAACCTCTATAATATTCACTAAAAATATACCCCGTTTTTTCTAAAAATGTAAGAGTTTGTGTATGTGGTATAGGAGTTTTGAAATCAACTTTATTTTCAACAAGTTGTATCGTTTTTAAAAAATTTCCATTCTCACACACAAGTTCTACTGGTATCTTTTGCGTGTTTGCTTTGTAACGAATTTTACTAATGAGAATTGCAGCAGCAGTATCTATATAACTGACATCGTTTAAATTAATAACAATTTTTACAACATCATTATAAGAAAGTTTTTCTAACTCTTTTTGAAAGGATGTTATAGTACAAAGAGTCAACTCTCCTTGAAAATTCAAAGAGAGTGTGTTTTTTGTAAAATCAGACAACAAATAAGAGTTTTTCATTATATATCTAGAAATCTCTCTCTAGGAGCTTATTGACTTTTAAAATCGTTATAATCTTATCAGCTTGTTTTCCAACACCTTCAATGATAGTATCTTCACTTTCTACAGTATCAGGTGCAGGTCCAATATTTTCTTTTTTAATACGTATTGCCATAGTTAGTCTATCTATAACAAAACCTGCAACATCATCACCATCTCGCATAACAATAAAACGTGTTTCCTCATTTTGTTTTTTTGAAGAAAGTCCAAATTTCAATCTTAAATCTATAAGTGGTATCACTGATCCACGAAGATTAAATACACCCAAAACATAAGGAGGAACCTGAGGAACTCTCGTCCAAGTAAATGGTTTAATAATCTCTTGAATAGAAAGGATAGGCACAGCATATTCCTCTTCACCTATGATAAAACCGACGAGTTGCACCACATCATCTAACTGTTCTACTACACTGTCTTGTTGCTGATTTTGTTTATTGATAATATCTTTTAATTTGTCACTCATTATAAAAACTCCGCTTTAAAGTTAACATTTCTTTGTACTACACTTGAGAGATAATCCGCAGAATATGGTTTTGTAATATACTCAACCATACCAGATTCTACACCACGCATTCTGTCTGACTTGCTTGTTCGTGATGTTACCGCTATAAGTGGTAAGTTTTTGTAACGATTGTATTTTTTGATCTCACTTGCAAGTGAATATCCATCCATTCTTGGCATCTCTATATCAATAAGCATCGCATCAAAATTATAATCACCTGATTTTAAAATATTAAGAGCTTCTTGTCCGTCACCAGCTTCAACCAGTGTTACACCCATAGGCTCTAATGCTTTACGCATAATCATTCTATCTGTTTTAGAATCATCCACAATCATAATAACATAATCACTTGCACTTGTTTTCTCTTTAATCAAACTATTGCTCTCATCAGTGGTTGAAGCACTCGCCTTGACATTACGTGCCATATCCATAAGAGCTACAACATCCACAATAAGTGTTACACCTCCATCACCACGAATTGTTGCTCCTGCTATACCCTCTATCCCTTTTAAATAATCACCAAGAGATTTAATAACTATCTCCTCTTGACCAACAAGAGTATCTACAATAAGACCAAGCTTTGAAGTTCCAAGACCAAGAACAACAACATAAGCAAAATCACTCGAATCTAAAATACGTTCCACTTCAAAGATATCACCAATATGAACAAGTGAAAGTACCTCATCACGTAAGCGCATAACACTTTTGCCCTCAACTGTATAAATCTCATCTTTTGATATTCGTACAGTCTCAAGTACAGATGCTAGTGGAATCGCATAATGCTCCTCTTGAACCCCAACCAAAAGTGCCTGAATAATTGCAAGAGTAAGAGGAATCTTTAACTTCATTGAAGTTCCCTTGCCAATTTCAGAATCTATATCGATAATACCGTTAAGTTTTTCTATATTTGTTTTTACAACATCCATACCAACACCACGACCACTTACATTTGTAACAGCTGCAGCAGTTGAAAAACCTGGTTTAAAAATGAGCGTATAAGCCTCTTTATCACTCATTTGGTCTGCTTCTTTTTCAGAGATAATCCCTTTTTCCAAAGATTTACGCTTGAGCATCTCAGGATCAAGTCCCTTACCATCATCATCTATCTGAATAACAATCTGATTACCTTCATTGTAGGCTTTAAGGGTAATCGTACCTGTTTCAGGTTTTCCTTTTGCAAGTCTCTCCTCTGGAGTTTCTATACCATGATCACATGAGTTACGGATAATGTGTACCAAAGGATCCCCAATCTCTTCAACAATCGATTTGTCAAGCTCTGTATCTTCTCCAGAAATAACAAGCTCTATTTTTTTGTTAAGCTCACGAGAAAGGTCACGAATCATACGTGGGAATTTATTAAAAACTTTACCAACAGGTAACATACGTGTTTTCATAACAGCGATTTGTAAATCTGTTGTTACAAGAGAGACTATTGATACAACTTGATTAAGCTCTTCTAGGAACTCTTCACCCTCATAACGCTCCTCAACATCATCATTGATTTTTATCAATCTATTTTTTGCAAGTACAAGCTCACCGATAAGGTTCATAAGGTGATCGAGTCTTTTTACATCAACACGAATTGTTTGTTCAACAGCAGCAGGAGTTTTTCTTGCAGGTGCAGCTGCTTTTGGATCAGCACTTGAAGTAGAAGATGTCTGTGATGGTGCAGGTGTAGTTGCCGGCGTTGCTTTTGGAGGAGGAGTTTTCTTTGGAGATTTCTCCTCTTTTGGTGTTTCTTCCTGAGGCTCTTCATCTGGCATCACAGGTACTTTTTCACCCGCAGCTATTTTTGCTTCACGTTTTTTTCTGTCTTCCTCTTGTCTTTGTGCCAAAAGTCTTTCAATCTCAGCTTCTATCTCATCTGGATCCATATTTTCATAGTCGATCTCATCCTCATCGGATTCACTCTCAGCACTTTCCTCTTCAACAACCTCTTCCTCTACAGGGGCACTACCTGCTGGAGTTTCTACTTCTCCAGTTCCGCCTGTGATTTTATCAAGTCTAGCCACACATGCCGCTACATCTATACCATCATCACTACTTGTATCACGAATCTTTTCTAAAAGTGCTTTCATAAGGTCAACTGACTCTAAAATTACATCCATCACATCTGGTGTAATTTTAAGCTCACCATGTCGTGCACGATTTAAAACATCCTCCATATGGTGTGTCAAATGTGTCAACACATCAAAGTTTAAAAACGACGAAGCCCCTTTGACAGTATGGGCTACACGGAAGATTCCGTTTAACAGCTCTAAATCTTCAGGGTTTGACTCTAACTCAACTAGATCTTCATCAAGCTTCTCAACAAGTTCAAATGCTTCAACTAAAAAATCTTGTAATATCTCTTGAAATTCATCCATATTTTATACTCCTACTTTATGTGCGCTTTTATAACGCGTGATACTTCATCATAAAAAGAACTTGCTTGAAACTTCACTAAATAAGCTTCACCACCAGCTTCCAATCCCCGATCTTCACTAAAGTGATCGCTGATAGAGGAATTAAATACTATAGGGATTGCATCAAACCTTGTATCCTCTTTCACTTTGGCAGCAAAATGGAAACCATCCATTCTTGGCATCTCAACATCTGAGATGATAATTTTTAGCTCTTTAGAAAGATTTTCTCCATATGTTTCATAAAGATCATTTAACTTTTGAAGTCCCTCTTCACCATCCATAGCTTCAACAACACTCATGCCCATTTTTTGCAACGCTTCTTTGACTATTTTTCTAGCAGTTACACTATCATCAAGTACAAGAGCAAGTCCATTAAAAGACTCTATCTCTTTTGGAGCATTTTGAGTATCTGGTTCATAAAGTCCCAAATCTTGAACAACGCTTTCTAAATCAAGAATAAGTAAAACATTATCACCTTCAATCTTGGTCACACCTGTAATTTTATTACTCTCAAGTCCACTCGATGTGTTCATAAAACTCGCTGGTTCAATATCGCTCCATGAAATACGACGAATCCTTTTTGCTTCATGAACAATAAATCCAATTAAGACATTGTTAAATTCTGTAATTATGACACGAGAATTTTTTACTGCATCTTCAGGTTCTACTATCCCCATCCACTTAGCAAGGTTTACCACAGGGATAACCACTTCACGAAGATCAAAAATCCCTTCTATAAACTCAGGAGTTCCTGGAAGTTCTGTAAGTTTTGGCATTTTTATAATTTCTCTTACTTTAGAGACATTGACACCATATATCCCCTCATAAACCTTGTCATCTTCTTGTTTAAAAATACGAAAATCGACCAGTTCCATCTCATTGGAGCCAATCTTTAAGGAATTGTCATCCATCTTTTTTCTCTCCTACAAACTGCTTCTCTTGTAAGGTCAGTTTATTATCTTTGGTTGATTTTACTCTAAAATATCTTTGATTGCAAGCAAAAGCACCCAAATTGATATAAGTTAGAGCACCATAAGTGAAAATTTTATTTTGGTGGTGATGCCCCTCTATAAAAAAATCAGCATCGTTGTAGTTTTCAATATGTTTTTGTATATAGTGTTCAAACCCGCCAAACTCTTTACAATCATCTTTCTTACCCAAATGGTTGTCAATCTTTTTTAAAATTGCATGATTAAACAACCTATCAATGTGTTCTAATACACGCAACAAAACACTGTTGCGAATCAAAGTGCAATATATTTTATACCCTATTGCACCATCAAAATCACCATGAGCCATATATCCTTGCGTGTTGTTGTAAGAACACGCAACAGGTTGCGCAGAAAGTGGAAAAATGGTTATATTAGAAAAAATCTCTCGAAGCTGAAAATCGTGATTGCCCTCAAGATAAACAACCTCTATCTTTTTTGAGATAGATTGTAAAAGAGCTACAACCTCTTTGTTTTGTTCATACGTATAAGGGATATAGCCAAAAAGTGCATCGAAGATATCACCAAAAAGAAGAAGTTGTGAAGTTTTAATTTGTTGCGAGTCAATAGCCCTAAAAAAGGCTAAAAGTTCTGGTCGAAGATGATGGGAGTAATGCGCATCTGAAATGATAATCGCATCCTCTTTAATCTCTATATTATGGGACATATGCAATAGTTGGTATTCCCATAGTCTCATCAAGTCCCATCATAAGATTTGCATTGACTACAGCTTGTGATGATGCCCCACGCATAAGGTTGTCAATTGCTGAAGCTATGAACAGAAGGTTTCCTTTTTGTTTCACATAGATGTCACAAAAATTTGTCCCTGCTACATTTTTCATAGCAACAGGTTGCTCACTTATACGGATAAAAGGCTCATCTTTGTAGTACTCTTGTAAAACTTCCAAAGCATCAAAAGAGCCTTTGGTCTGGATGTAAATAGAGCTTATCATTCCACGTGTCACAGGAACAAGATGTGGTACAAAATGCACCTCGTCAAAATCTACACCGAGTTTATTTGCAATCTCTGGTGCATGGCGATGCATAAGAGGATTGTAGGCAAAAAGATTGTCATTAACATTAACAAAATGGGTCACTTCACTCAGTTTTTTTCCAGCACCGCTTACCCCTGTTTTTGCATCAACAATGATAGGTGTGCCTTCTACTCTTTTATCCATAAAAGGTAGAAGTCCTAAAATCGCAGAGGTTGGAAAACATCCAGGGTTGGCAACAAGATTGGCTGACTTTAACTCGTTGCGATAAAGTTCAGGTAAACCATACACACAATCATCTAGGTTTGCAACATCAGTATGTGTTGTGTAAAACTCTTCATAAATATCTAAAGGCAAACGGTAATCAGCTGAGAGATCAACCACTTTGACCCCTTTTTGACGTAAGGGTTGTACATAAGCCATCGCTGTTTTATGTGGCAGAGCCAAAAAAATAACATCACACGCAGCTGCCATTGTGTCAATATCGGCCTTATGCACTTCATCTTCACATACACCGTTTAATGATGGGTGAAGCTCATTGATAGTGGTAC
>JAMOSN010000044.1 GCA_027068455.1 Sulfurimonas sp. | reverse complement strand
GTATGGGTTGGGTGTATCGTATGATATGGATACATTGACAATGACAGCTGATGTTAAAGAGATAAAATGGTCTGATGCGAAGGGATATAAAGACTTTGGTTGGGATGATCAGACTGTATATGCGCTTGGTGTGAAATATACAGCTACATCTTACTGGGCAGGTATAGGGTATAACTATGGAGAAAATCCGGTACCTAATAATACAAGTACTGTTAGTGTAGCTGGTGGAGCTAACACTGACGGTGATACAATGAACTTATTTAATTATGCAATGTTCCCTGCAACAGTTGAATCTACAATCACAATAGGTGGAGGGTATTCATTTTCTAATAATCTTGCTCTAAATGCTGCATATACATATGCTCCAGAGGTAAGTGATACGGTTAGTGCAGCAACAGTTGGAGTTGGTAATATTACAACAAAACACTCACAACAGGCACTTACAATAGCTCTTAAATTTAATTTTTAGAAAAAAAATATTCTCCTTTCTTTTACAATGTCGCCTTTGGGCGGCATTTTCTTTAATCTTCATACCCTTTTTTATAGCTTAGATTTTTGTACTGGAAATTTTGGATTTGAATAAGCTTGGCAGTTATTTTGCCCAGGTTAAAACCTGGGTTCTGAGAGAGTGAGTGGTTTACACCATTTTGGCTTCGCGTTTTCCTTCTTTGATTTCCCCGATGAGATAGCCGTCAGTTTCTGCGAGTACTTTTTCTACATTTTCTTCTGCAACAACCAGTATCATACCAACACCCATATTAAATGCTCTAAACATTTCATCACGAGCTACATGCTCGCTCATAAGCTCAAAGATTGGAAGTACTTTTATAGCATCTTGCTGCACTTCAGCCATAAGGTGCTCAGGAAGTACACGTGGAAGGTTTTCTACAATACCGCCACCCGTGATGTGCGCCATTGCTACAATCTCATTTTTAAGAGATTTAAATGTTTTTACATAGATATTTGTTGGTTCTAGTAGTGTTTCAATAAGTGGTTTGCCATGAAAATCATCTTCAAATTTCATACCCATTTTTTCAAATAAGACTTTTCTAGCAAGAGAAAAACCGTTTGAATGCAGACCCGATGATGGTAAAGCGATAAGTTTATGTCCAGCTTTTACAAGGCTTACTCTGTCCATTTCACTTTTTTCAGCAACACCGACTGCAAAACCAGCCAAGTCGTAATCATCTTCAGAATACATCCCTGGCATTTCAGCAGTTTCACCACCAATTAAAGCACATTCACTACGTTTACAACCCTCTGCAATACCTGCAACTACATTTGTAGCAACATTTACATCAAGTTTTCCTGTTGCATAATAGTCTAAGAAAAATGATGGTGTACCAAAGTTACATATTAAATCATTAACACACATTGCAACCAAATCAATACCTACAGTATGATGGATACCACTGTCAATAGCAAGTTTGAGTTTTGTTCCTACACCATCAGTTGCTGCAAGCATTACAGGCTCTTTAAAACCTTTTGGTAATTCAAATGCACCTGCAAAAGAACCAATACCCCCTAGAACACCATCAACCCTAGTAGCTTTTACTAATGGTTTAATGTTTTCAACAAAACTGTTTCCTGCATCTATATCAACACCTGCATCTTTATAAGAAATTTGACTCATTTTTATTCCTGATTTTGTGGTAAATCACATTTTTTTGTAATAATACAAAGTGGACAGAAATTTGCAATCCCAGCTATGAGTGGAACTACACCAAGATAGAACCAAGCATTACCTGTAATAAATCCAGTAGCAATTAAAGCAAGTCCTACAACTATACGAATAGGTCTACAAATCTTTCTGATTTTATTGTAATCCATTTTATACCCTTATTCTTAAATATTTTGTAATTATATCCATATTAAGTAAAATTAATCCAATTATGCTAAAATCCCAGATAATTAATTTAGGTATTTCAAAAAATACCGTTATACAGGATAGCAAAGAATGAAAGATTTTATCTATAATGAAATGATGGTTCATGTACCATTATGTACCCATAAAGAACCACAAAATGTACTTATAATCAGTAATGATGCTGGTGCTTTTGTAGCTGAGATACAAAAACATACAGATATTAGCTGTGATGTAATTTCCGCAAACCTTGATTTGCTTCGTGATGCACAGGATAATACTTATGATGTTGTTATTTCTGAACTAGATGGGGATGCTGTTGTGATTGCACATATTAACCGTGTACTTAAAGAGGATGGCTTATTTGTAATGAAACATCCATCTTTGGATAATGTAGATGAGAACAAAACTATGATGGAAATTATTGGTAAATATACAAAGATTGTGATGCCATATAACTTAGGTAATTGTTCTACTGCACTTTTAGCTTCAAAAGAGTACCATCCTACAGCTGACATCATTTTACAGCGTGCTGATTTAACAGATGGTTTGGAGTATTATAACTCTGATGTCCATCCAGCTGCTTTTGCCATGGGAAACAATATTAGAAAAACATACTTAGGTATCATTAAAAACTAATGGCGTATGAGTATGCTATAGCACTCACTGGAAGTATTGCTACAGGTAAGAGCACTGTAGCATCTCTTTTGGCGCTTAACGGTATGCGTGTTATCGATGCAGATACTATCTCTCATGAGATATTGGACAACTCTGCTTTATGGGTGGAAGAGACCTTTGGCAAAGAGTATCTCAGTGGTACAAAAGTAAATCGCTCAAAACTTGGTTCTCATATCTTTTCTGATGCTGAGGCTAAAAAGATGCTTGAGGCATACCTTCACCCAAAGATTCGTGCTGAGATAGAAAAACGTTCAGAGACACAAGACAAATTTGCTTTTCCTTATCTTATAGATATTCCTCTCTTTTTTGAAAACAATAATTATCCTATCAAAGAGAGTGTTGTTGTGTATACACCTCAAGATATTCAGCTTGAGAGGTTTATGAAAAGAAATGGATATTCCAAAGAGGAATCACTCAAAAGGATAGCTTCACAACTTCCAATTGATGAGAAAAAAGAAAAAGCTACATGGGTCATAGACAACTCAAAAAATCTTAAACATCTTCAAAATGAGGTTGAATTCTTTGTTGGTAAAATCAAGGAGATATATAAAAAATGAAAATAGCAAAATATAGTGCAAATGGAAACGATTTTGTCATCTTTCATGATAATAACAAACAAAACAGAAGTGAGTTAGCAAAAGAGTTATGTCACCGCCAAGAGGGGATAGGGGCTGATGGACTTATAGTTGTTGTGCCACATGATAAATATGACTTTGAATGGGAATTTTATAATGCTGATGGCAGTCATGCAGATATGTGTGGTAATGGAAGCCGTGCCTGTGCCCATTATGCATATAACAATAATCTTGCTCCTCAGAAAATGGATTTTCTTACAGGTGCTGGTGTTATCCATGCTGAAGTAGAGGAAAATACTCCAAAAAGTGGTATGGTACTGAGTGAACTGACTCCACCAGAGATTTTAGATGATTTGATTGTAGAAAATGGAGTCTCATGGTGGTTACTTAATACTGGAGTACCCCATCTTGTAAAGTTTGTTGATGATATTGGTATTTTTGATAAAGAGGAAGCTAGAGCGATGCGTTATAAATATAATGCCAATGTCAATATAGTAAAAGTATTAGAAGATGGTAACTTGCGTGTTAGAACGTATGAACGTGGTGTTGAGGATGAAACACTTGCTTGTGGTACAGGTATGGCTGCGTGTTTTTATCGTGCTTATAAAGAGGGTAAAGTCTCTAACAATATTGAGGTGTATCCAACAAGTGGTGATACACTTTATTTGGGTGTTAATGAAAGAACCATCACTTTTAAAGGTCGTGTAAAAAAGAGTTTTGAAACTACGTGGGAGAACTAACACGCAACTCTTGCGTGTTAGTTGAGAATATATAACTAAAGGCCAGCTGCTTCTACAACTTTAGCCTGAGTATCAGCGATAAGCGGATCGATAATCTCATCAAGTAAACCACCACTCATAATCTCATTGAGACGATAAAGTGTTAAGTTTATTCTATGATCGCTTATACGGTTTTGTGGATAGTTGTATGTTCGAATACGACCACTTCTATCCCCTGTTCCAACCTGTGCTGCACGCTCTGCTGCATTTTCAGATTGTTGCTCTTGCATCTCAAGCTCATAAAGTCTTGCTTTAAGCACCTTCATCGCTTTTTCTCTATTTTTATGTTGCGATTTTTGGTCTTGGTTGGTAACAACGATACCAGTTGGCAAGTGGGTAATACGAACCGCTGAATCGGTAGTGTTTACCGATTGACCACCACAACCACTTGAACGCATAACATCGATTTTAAGATCATTATCGTTGATCTCAATCTCAACATCATCAACCTCTGGCATCACCGCAACGGTAATAGCAGAGGTGTGAACACGCCCTTGGCTTTCTGTTTGTGGAACACGCTGAACGCGGTGTGTTCCACCTTCATATTTCAACCTGCTATAAACCTGTTCACCTTTAATAAGAGCTATAAGCTCCTTATATCCTCCAGCATCAGAGGGAGAAGTTGAGATAAGCTCAATTTTCCACCCCTTTAAGTCTGCATAGCGAGTATAAGCATTAAACAAATCTCCAACAAAGATAGCTGCTTCATCTCCACCAGTTCCAGCACGAAGCTCAACAATGATATTTCTGTCATCATTAGGATCTTTTGGAAGAAGAAGCATCTTAATCTCCTCTTCTAAAACAGAAACCTGAGGTTCAAGCTCTTTGAGCTCCTCTTTTGCCATCTCTCCCATCTCTGGGTCACTAAGCATCTCTTTAGAATCACTAATCTCTTCTAAAAGATTTTTGTACTCTTTTGCTTTTTCAACAATAGGTAAAAGGGAAGATTGCTCTTTGGAAAGTTCTGTCATCTTTTTGATGTCAGAGGTGATGTCAGGAGAGCTTAGCAATTCGCTAAGCTCATTATAGCGGTTGATAAACGGAGTAAGTTTATCTGCTAACATAATGTGTTAGCCTTTATATAGCGTTTACAGCTCTGTGTAGTCTGCTTACTTTTCTTGCAGCAGTTTCTTTTTTAAGGATACCTTTGCTAACAAATTTGTGGATTTGTTGGTTAGCTACTTTAAATGCTGCTTGTGCTTCTTCTTTGTTACCAGCTTCGATAGCTGAACGTACTGCTTTAACGATATTTTTAAGACGAGTTCTATAAAAACGATTACGTTCTGTACGAACGATTGTTTGGCGAATTCTCTTAATTGATGACTTGTGATTTGCCATATTAATGTGTCCTTTTTTGGAAATAAGTGCGCAATAATAGCTTAAAGATAATTAAAATTAAGTTAAAGGGTGGTAAAATGGTGTAAAAAATGTGTGGAAGTGTAATATGAAACTATTTGGGACAGATGGAGTACGAGGAAAAGCTGGTAAATTTTTAACAGCAGAGATGGCTATGAAAGTTGCAATGGCTGCTGGAATTTATTTAAAAAAGAATGCCGTTACCGATAAAATTCTTGTTGGCAAAGATACTCGACGAAGTGGCTATATGATAGAAAATGCAATAGTGAGTGGGTTAACTGCTGTTGGATATGATGTTGTACAAGTGGGACCGATGCCAACACCTGCTATCGCTTTTATTACAGAAAATATGCGTTGTGATGCGGGTATTATGATTTCAGCTTCCCACAACTCCTATGAAGATAATGGAATTAAACTTTTTGATGGTCATGGGGACAAGTTCCCCTCAGAGGTTGAAGCGGAGATTGAAGCGATCTATTATGATGAAGAGCGATTACTGGAAGCTCAGGTGACAGGCAGAAAGATTGGTAAAGCCAAACGTATAGATGATGTTATCGGTCGTTATATTATTCAACTAAAAAACTCTTTTCCAGTAGAGATGACACTTCAAGGAATGAGAATTGTTCTCGATACTGCAAACGGAGCAGCTTATAAAGTAGGACCAACTGTTTTGGAAGAGCTTGGTGCAGAGGTAATAGTGCTTTCCAACAAACCTGATGGATTTAATATTAATGAAAATTGTGGTGCACTCCATACAAAGGAACTTTGCAACAATGTTGTCAAATATCGTGCTGATTTGGGAATAGCTCTTGATGGAGATGCGGACAGACTTGTTGTTGTTGATGAAAAAGGGGAAGTTGTTGACGGAGACCAGCTTTTAGGATCTTTGGGTGTGAATCTTCACAAAAATGGCTTACTAAAAGGTGGGGGCATTGTCTCTACTGTTATGAGTAATGCTGCATTGGATGATTATTTAAAAGTAAATGGTTTAAAACTGTTCCGTTCTGATGTTGGTGATAAAAATGTTCTTGAGGTAATGAAAAAAGAGGGGATCAACTTTGGTGGTGAACAAAGTGGTCATATCATCATGCACGATTTTGCAAAAACTGGTGATGGACTTGTAGCTGCACTGCAAGTACTTTCACTTTTAATTGCAAAAAATCAAAAAGCTTCAGAGGTGCTACGCCCTTTTGAACTTTATCCACAAAAATTGGTGAATGTTAATGTAAATACAAAGAAGCCTCTTGATGAGATTAAAGGGCTTGATGCTTTGCTTAAAGAGATTGATGCGTGTGATATGCGTCACCTTATCCGTTACTCAGGAACTGAGAACAAGTTGCGTGTTCTTTTGGAATGCAAGGATGCAAAGTTGATGCAGACAAAAATGGAAGAACTTGTTTCTTTTTTCAAAAAAGTGCTCAATGACTAATCATACATTACGATTATTTACGGTTCTTTTTTTTGCTATAGCAGGGATTTTTATTATAGACCAAAATATCAAATCTTTGTTTGTAGAGGGATTTCGTTACTATACTGAGTGTATAGATTTGATCCTTGTATATAACAAAGGGGTGGCATTTTCAATGTTTGCCTTTTTGGATGAGTATTTAAAATATATACAACTGATTTTGGTAACAGGTGTTTTGGTTTATGTTGTTTGGATGCAAAAGATTTGCTATGCTCTTCCTGTAGGTATTTTATTAGGTGGTGCGTTTTCCAACATATATGACCGTTTTATCCATGAAGGTGTTGTTGATATGGTTTACTGGCATTGCGGTTTTGATTTTGCAGTATTTAATTTTGCTGATGTAATGATAGATTTTGCTGTTGCTTGGTTGCTGCTTTTAAATTTTAAACCACACCTGTGTAAGAATTAATCGAAAAACAAGTAGATTTTTGGTATTATTGCCCAAAATAATAGTAAAAATACTATACAAATAAACAAAAAACAAAGGAAATTGATGGAAATCAAATCAAATAAAATCGATGGTGCTAATGCTGAGATTACTGCTACAATCTCTATGGATGAAGTGAATGCAAATGTAGAAAAAATTGCTAAACAACTGGCAAAAACTGCAAATATTCAAGGTTTTAGAAAAGGGAAAGTTCCAGTAGCTATCATTAAAAAGCAATATGGTCAAAAACTTGTTGAAGATGCTGAAGCTGAAGCACTTCGTGAAGTACTTAATAAAGGTTTAGATGAATTAGGTATTGCAAACGATTCTTTGATTGGTGAACCGTCAATTACAAAATTTGACAAAACTGATGACAAAATCGAAGTTGCTATCAAAGTAGCAATGCGTCCAGAGATTGATGTAAGCAAAGCAGAGTCTTTAGTTCCAGATTTTACAAAGCCAGAAGTGACTGAGGAAGAGATTGATGCTCGTATTAAAGAGATAGCAGAGTCTCAAGCTCCGTTAGTTGATATCAAGCGTAACCGTAAAATGAAAGAGGGTGATGTTGCTGTTATCGACTTTGAAGGTTTCATCGATGGTGAAGCGTTTGAGGGTGGTGCTGGTAAAGATTTTGAACTTACACTTGGTTCAGGTCAGTTTATTCCAGGATTTGAAGATCAGCTTATCGATGTTAAGCGTGATGAAGAGGTAGAGATTAACGTTACTTTCCCAGAGAACTATGGTTCTGATAAGCTTGCAGGTAAAGATGCAATGTTTAAAGTAAAAGTAAATCAGATCAAAGTAAAAGAGGATGTTGAGGTTAATGATGAACTTGCTCAAAAAATCCTTAACAAAGAGGATGCGACTGTTGAAGAGTTGAAATCTGAAGTTAAAAAAGCTATCGAGCAAGAAAAACTTGCAAAACTTTACAATGAAGAGTTAAAACCAAAACTTTTAGAAGCATTGGTTGATAATATCGAATTTGATTTGCCAGAATTCGTAGTTGAGCAAGAGATCGATATGGCTGTCAATAAAAAAGCTGCATCAATGAGTGAAGATGAAATTAAAGAGCTTCGTGAAGATGCAGATAAACTTAAAGAGCTTCGTGAATCTTTCCGTGAAGAGGCAACACGCAGTGTAAAAGCGACATTTATCATCGATGCACTCGCCCAAGAGATGGGTATCTCTGTAAATGAGCAAGAAGTTATGCAAACAATCTACTTCGAAGCGATGCAAATGGGTCAAGATCCTCAAAAAGCATACGATCAGTATAAAGATGCAGGATATTTACCAGCGATTCAAATGTCAATGGTAGAAGATAGAGTTTTAACAACTCTATTAAACAAAAAAATAGAAGAGTAATATGAGCTATATCCCTTATGTAGTAGAAAAAACAGGACGAGGAGAGAGAAGTTATGATATCTACTCTCGTCTTTTAAAAGACAGAATTGTTATGCTCAGTGGTGAGGTCAATGATCAGGTTGCCTCTACTATTGTTGCTCAGTTCTTATTTTTAGAAGCAGAAGATCCAGAAAAAGATATCTATTTTTACATCAACTCTCCAGGTGGTGTAGTAACTGCTGGTATGGCTATTTATGATACTATGAACTATATCCGTCCAAATGTTGCAACAATCTGTATAGGTCAAGCTGCTTCTATGGGTGCTTTTTTACTCTCAAGTGGTGAAAAAGGGAAGCGTTATGCCCTTCCACATGCAAGAATTATGATTCATCAACCATTAGGCGGAGCACAAGGTCAGGCAACTGATATTGCTATTCAGGCAGAAGAGATTTTGCGTATGAAAAAAGAGCTTAATGAGATTTTGGCAAGTAATACAGGTCAAGATGTAAAGACCATAGAACAAGATACAGATCGTGATAACTTTATGAGTGCACAAGAAGCTCAAGAGTATGGTATGATAGATGAAGTTTTAGTAAAAAGTGATAAAGAGTAAGGGTAGAAGTATGGCAGAAGCAGGAAAAAAGAAAAAACGAAGAGATCTTGATGCTGTAATGGTTGAGGAGACTCCTCCAGCAGCACAAAAGCCTCCTTTTAAAGTTTTAGATAAAGAAAATCCTGCAAGTGATACGGAGATTTATGCAAAAGAGGTTCTTAATGCCATGATTGCAGACAATCTTCCCCCTACACCAAACAACTACTCTTTATATTTTGATAGACTTTTAGAAGATAAAAGTGAGAGCTTACGTAAGCAGATTCAAGCTATTTTAGAACTTGAAGAGAGTAATGATGCTGAAAATACCATTGAACTTGAACATCGCTTAAAGCAAGGATTTTCATCTGTAAAAAATATTTTGGGTGTGACTGCAAACCTCTATAAAAACATCTCTTTAATGATGAAGATTTTAGAGAAAAGAAAGCATGAACTTGAAGAGAATCCAGAGATACGTGATGCTTTAAAAGTTGTTGATAATTTAGAAAATGATGTAGTAAAACTTAGTTCTATTTTGAAAACTCAAACAACAAAAATGAAAGGTATCTATGATGATACTGCTAAAATTGTTAAGAGTGTTGAGAATGAAACTATTTTTGATAACCAATTTGGTGTTTACAATAAACGTTATTTACTCTCAAAAATAAAAAAAGAGATTGATTTAATTGAAAAATTTAATCATCAAAGTTCATTGATAATGATTGAGCTTTCTCGAGATTTAAAACAGCGCGTAAAAAATGAAAAAGCTATTCATCTAATGACACGTACAATTGCAAGACTTTTGTTAAAAACATCTCGTCGTAGTGATATTGTCGCACATTATGGCAATGGTATGTTTGCTATGCTTTTAAAACATACTGATATAGAGAGTGCAAAGAAAGCGAGTGAAAGACTTAGTGATCTTGTATCAAACTCCAACTTTTTCCTTGCAGACCAAGAGATACAGCTAAAAATCTCAATAGGAGTGACTACTATTGATCCAAACTACAGCGTAGAAGAGATTGTAGTAAGTGCTATGGATGGAATTGAAAAAGCATATATGGATAAAAATCATGATTATGCTATATCTTTAAGAAGTTAATATATTGGATAAATTATGCAATTACAGATAGTAGAATACCCAGATAAGAGATTACGCCAAAAGTCAAAAGAGGTTAAAGAGTTTGATGAAAACTTACATAAACTTCTTGATGCAATGAATCCTATCATGATAAATACGAATGGAATAGGACTTGCAGCTATTCAAGTAGCACACCCGATTCGCGCACTTATTTTAAATATTCCTGATGAAGATGGTGAACAACCACCTGAAAATCTGTTAGAGATTATCAATCCTGTTATTATTGAGGCTGAAGGTGAGACAGTTTATCAAGAGGGTTGTTTGAGTGTACCACAGTTTTATGAAGATATTAAGCGACATGAAAAAGTAAAAATCAACTATCAAGATAGAGATGGTAATACCAAGAGCCTTGAAGCTGATGGGCTTTTAGCCATTGCCATTCAGCATGAGATGGATCATTTGGAGGGGATACTCTTTATAGATAAACTCTCTTATGCACGTCGTAAAAAATTTGAAAAAGAGTATAAAAAACTTCAAAAAGAGCGAAAAGCTAAAAAATCTTCTTAAATAATATGGCATTTTGTCATATAATCTCTCCAAAATTATTAAAATAGCTATACTGATTTCCAAAAAAGTTTTGGAGGTTGGTTATGCAGACACTCAGATGTGCTACCTATGAAGGGTTTGATGCAAAAGTTGTTGATGTTGAGGCAACACTGACGAAAGGTTTACCCTCATTTTCAATTGTAGGGATGGTCTCTAGCTCCATTTCAGAAGCAAAAGAGCGTGTAAAATCAGCACTTTTAAGTAATGAGTTTCGTTTTCCTCCAAAACGTATTACTATCAACCTTGCTCCATCTGAACTTACAAAATCGGGTACGCAGTTTGATTTATGTATGGCACTACTTATTGTTCTTAATGAATCAAAAGAAAACTTTGATGAGTGGTTTGTTTTTGGTGAACTTGGTCTTGATGGAAGTGTAAAAGAGAACATCCAACTCTATCCTCTTATCCTCTCTTTGGCAAAACAAAAATGTATCTCCAAAGCAATTGTCCCCTATGATGCACTTGATAAACTATCAAAAATTCCAAATATAGCTTTTTATGGGGTTAAAACTTTACAAGAGGCGATAGAGGTACTGCAAAACAAGACAACAACGCAACAGTTTGCACAGGAGATTCCTTTAGGGTATGATTATTATGAGATAGATGGGGTGAAATACTACTACATTAAAGAATATAAAGAGGATTTTTTAGATGTAAAAGGGCAAGAGATTGCAAAAAGAGCAGCTGTTATTGCCGCTGCTGGATTTCATAATATTATTTTGGAAGGGAGTCCAGGATGTGGAAA
The DNA here is from genome assembly GCA_027068455.1 of Sulfurimonas sp. Classification (GTDB taxonomy): domain Bacteria; phylum Campylobacterota; class Campylobacteria; order Campylobacterales; family Sulfurimonadaceae; genus Sulfurimonas. The sequence goes on along the minus strand of JAMOSN010000044.1, from coordinate 38,564 downwards.
AAGTATGATAGCACAACGACTTCGCTATATATTGCCACCAATGCAAGAGAGTGAAATTTTGGATTTAGCAAAACTTGAAGTATTAGATGGCAAAGAGCCAAGCTTTAAACCCCATAGACCATTACAATCCCCACACCATAGTGCTACTACTGCTTCTATATTTGGTGGAGGGAGTTATAAAGCTCGTATAGGGGAAGTGGGACTAGCGAATAATGGAGTACTGTTCTTTGATGAATTGCCACATTTTTCAAAAGGTGTGATAGAAGCATTGCGTGAGCCTTTGCAAGATAATAAGATACGTATTTCGCGAGTGAATGCAAAAATAGAATATCCTGCAAATTTTGTTTTTATAGGAGCTATGAACCCATGCCCTTGTGGTAATCTTTTGGATGAACATAAAGAGTGTCGTTGCAATGAGTTGGAGATACAGCGATATAAAAACAGACTTTCCGATCCGTTTTTAGATAGAATTGATCTCTATGTTGTGATGCAAAATATCAGAAGTGATGATAAATCAAGCTTGAGTTCCAAAGAGATGCACAAGATGGTGGTAAGTGCTCATATTTTTGCCAAAGAGAGAGGGCAAAAAGAGTTTAATGCAAAACTCAGTGATGAAGATATAGCAAAGTATTGCACCTTAAATGAAGAAGCAGAAAATATTTTAAGTATGGCTGTAGAGCGTTTTCGTCTCTCATTTCGCAGTATAAAAAAGGTGCAAAAAGTAGCACGTACTATTGCAGACTTAGTACAAAGTGATACAATTGAAAAAGAGCATATTTTAGAAGCACTCTCCTATAGAAGACGAGAAGCCTAAGGGGTGGTTAGTCCCTTAGGTCGTAGTTACTACTTTATAGCAAAAGCTATATAGATAGCTGCTATAATCAGATAGCCTACGGTGTGTAAATCCAGTGTCATGTGGTTTTCCTACAAACAATCTAACCCACATAGCCCAACCATTAAACCAAAAAAGCCCCACCAATCATAAAGATTGATGAGGCTTATTGTTGTAAGTACCACATGACATTTGAACTTACACACACAAAGCAACCACGCTTTGATGGTGAAATTATATCATAAAATAACTAAACATTGTAATAGGTAGCTTCAGGGTGATATACCACAAGTGCTGAAGTTGATTGTTCTGGATGTATCTGAAAAGTTTCACTTAGTTCTATGCCATACTCCTCAGGTTTTAAGAGATTAAAGAGTGGACGATTCAGTTCCAAATCTGGACACGCAGCGTATCCAAAAGAGTAGCGACTCCCTTGGTAACGATTCATGCGTACATCTGAGAGTGTAGCCCCCTCATCTTCAGCGATAATACCAAGGTCAAGACGAATCTGTTTATGTGCTATCTCTGCAAGTGCTTCAGCAAGTTCAACACCGAGTCCATGGAACTGATAATACTCTGTATAATCACCTCTTTCATAGATTTCACGCTCAACCTCACTCAGTTTACTTCCGGCACTCACACAGGTAAAGGCGACCACATCATGTCTGTCTGAATGGAAAAAGTCACTCAGTGCTCTGTGGGGTTTTTTTCGCTGTCTTGGAAAGGTAAATACCTCTTTTGCACGACCTATAATATCTTTAAGCTCTTCACGGTTTATCTCATCATCACTATGCCACCCCTCATTTTCATCAAAGATAAGCAAAGAGTTGTCATCACTGCGGCATGGCCAGTAACCATAAAGGATGGTTGGCTCAAAAAGTTTCTCTTCTAAAAAGCGTTGTTTGAGTTTTTCATACGCAGGCCAAACCACTTCATCGAGTTGTTTTTCATATGCTTCTTTACTCATCCCTTTGGATGTGTATCCCCAACGCGATTTAAAAAGGAGTTTATGGTTAATCCACTTAAAAGCCATTTCAACTTGTTGTTGTGTAAGTTTTATCTCACGTCGTCCCCAAAATGGAGGTGTAGGAACTTTTACATCACGAGAGGGCATTTTTATCTCTTTAAAAGGTGGGATAATGAGCTCTTTTTCCTCTTTTTTCTCTATCTCTGGAACATCAGGATGGAGGTTTGTGTCCATATTGCCAGCTTCGATGCGACTCATCGCTGTAACACCATCAAAGGCATCTTTACAGTAAAAGATAGGTCCAGAGTATGCTGGGCGACAAAAATCATCAATAAAGCTGCGTGTTAGTGCTGCACCACCGAGTAGAACAGGAATTGTAATTCCTTTTTCCTCTAGCGTTTTAAGATTTTCAAGCATCACTTGCGTTGATTTTACTAAGAGTCCGCTCATTCCAATTGCTGAGATATTTGGATTATCAAGTGTTTCTAAAAACTGATCAAGCTCTACTTTGATACCAAGATTTTTTACTTTGTAGCCGTTGTTGGAGAGGATAATATCAACAAGGTTTTTCCCCACATCATGTACATCCCCTTTTACTGTTCCAAGTACGAGTGTTGTATCAACCGCTTTTTCAACCTTTGGCAAGTAGGGGTTAAGATAATCAACCGTTTTTTTCATTGTCTCAGCAGATTGGAGTACAAACGGAAGTTGCATCTGTCCTGAGCCAAAGAGCTCACCGATAACTTTCATCCCATCGATTAAGATCTCATTAACGATTCTCTCAGGTGCTATGCGGTGGCGAACCTCCTCCACAAGTGGAATTATACGCTCCTTATCTCCATCCATAAGAAGCTTGGCGATTTTTTCCTCATCACTCATTGCCAAATACTCTGCATCCTCCGCATCATTATCAACCGCTTCTTTTATGCTAAAATGTTCTATAAATTTAAAAAGAGGTTCCTCTCCACGGTTGAAGATAAGGTTATCACATATCTCTTGATCCTCTTTGCTTATCTTGTTAATAGGGATGATATGTTTTACATTGATAATTACCGAGGTAAGTCCAGCTTCCAAACAGTGGTGCAAGAACATCGAGTTAAGGTATGGTCGTGCATCTTTATCAAGCCCAAAGGAGATGTTTGAAAGCCCTAGTGTTGTTCCCACTTCGGGATGGCGACGACGTAATTTTCGAATCGCTTCGATGGTATTGATTCCCGCATCGAGATACTCCTCATCACCACTACCCAAAGTAAAGGTTAAAACATCAAAGACAAGATCCTCTTTTTTAAGTCCGTGACGCTCAGTGGCAAGTTTGATAATACGCTCAGCGATGGCGAGTTTATTTTCAACTGTTTTTGCCATTCCAACTTCATCAATCGTTAAACACACGAGTGCCGTACCAAATTTTTTGGCAAGCTGACATACTGCATCAAACTTCTCTTCGCCGTCTTCAAGGTTGACAGAGTTGAGTATTGGGCGACCACCTATGTTTTTTAAAGCAGTTTCCAGCCCTTTTGTCTGGGTAGAATCTGGCATCAACGGAATAGGAATCTTTTGATTATACATCCCCATAACAGCATTCATATCTTTTGTTTCATCACGCCCTGCAAAGCCGACATTGACATCAATGACATGTGCCCCAGCCCGTACCTGTTGCTGTGCAACGGAGAGTGTTCCCTCATAATCTTCAGCTAAAAGAAGTTCTCGAAACGCTTTGGAACCTGTTGCGTTGCTTCGCTCACCCATAAGCAGAGGAGCGGGTTGTTGCATAAGAGGTACGGTACCAAAAAGGGATGCAAGAGAATTTTCTTGGCTTCCAGATGGGGTTTTTGGTGTGATAGAACTTACTCTATCAACAAGAGCACGGATATGTTGCGGTGTAGTACCACAACATCCACCCAAGAAACTCACTCCATCATATTTTAAAAAGTTTTCCTGTTTGGTAGCAAACTCATCTGGTCCCATCGGATAGTAGGTGTAGCCTCCACGATTTTGAGGCAGTCCTGCATTTGCGTGTACACTGATAGGTTTGCCCCAAAGTTCAGAGAGGGTTTTGACATGTTTTTCAACCTGTTCGGGTCCCGTTCCACAGTTAAAACCAAGGGAGAGGATATCAAAAGGCTCCATAATGGTAGCAATAGTTTGGGCATCGGTACCGATAAGCATACTTCCACTAAGCTCAATTGTTACAGAGACCATAATTGGTATGTTTGTGCCTCGTTGCGTGTTTGCCTCTTGGCATGCATGAAGTGCTGCTTTAATCTGGAGTGGATCTTGACAGGTCTCAAGTAAGAAAACATCAACGCCACCATCAATAAGTGCCAAACAAAACTCCGTATATCCTTCAAACATCTCATCATAAGTGATATGTCCCAAAGAGGGGAGTTTTGTACCAGGACCTATACTTCCAAGACAAAAGCGTGGATGCTCGGGAGTGGAAAATGCTTCACACTGTTTTTTCACAAGTTCTGCTCCGGCACGAGTGAGTTCATAAGCACGATGCCCTATTTGGTACTCATCAAGAACCCAGCTAAAGGAGCCAAAGGTATTGGTAGTGATAAAATCGGCACCAGCTGTCAAATAGGCATGAAAAATCTCATTCATAACTTCGGGTGCGGTGACATTTAACAGTTCATTACACCCTTCATTCCCTTCCCAAGCTTCTTTTGGGATCTTGTCATCACGTTGTTGGAGTTGTGTACCCATAGCTCCATCAATGATAAGTGGGCGTTTTTTTATGGTTTGGCGTATATATTCTTGTGTTGTCATAGGCTCATATCTTTAGAATAAATTATTTGTTATTTTATCGAAATAGAGCATAAAACTCTCTTTGTTCGTTGTTACGATGTTACAGATATAAGTCTTGTTTTAAAAAATAGCTCTGCAAACTTTTAGAATTATCTAAAATTAACACGATATAATGAAATCAGAGAAAAGATAAGGAGTTTTATATGTATAAGAAAATATTGGCAACTTCAATGGTTGCAGCATCTCTGTTTTTTACGGGATGTGGGGAAGATAGCGCAAGTTGTAGATTTGATGTTCAAAATGATATGGATTTAGGAAATTTTGATGCAGCTATAGCCAAACTTGATGGTGCATGTGCGAGTTCTTTTAGTGCGAGTGACAGAAACTTTAACCTAGCAACAGCATACATGGGAAAAGCTGGTTTTGGGGCTATTGATGTTGTAAATATGGTACTTGACTCCAATGATGGTAATGATGATGCTTTCTCTACTTTAACACGTAGTGTTTCAGAAAATAAGAATGATCAATCATTAGAGCTTTTGGATAAAGCACAAACATACTTTTTACTTTCCATTAAACCAGATGCAAATGTAAGTACACTTTCAACAAGTATGTGTGATACCAATGTTACTGATTCTAGAGTTGAAAATGCTTGTTTTTATGTAGGATTCAACCAAACGTTTCAAGCTACAACGACTATTACATATTTAACAAATGATGTAGATACGTTAGTGAATTCATTAAATGACACTACTAATACAACAGAGACCCCTCTTGATATGAAAGCTAGTTTAGATGCGTTGGCATGGGCTACTGGGACATCACCTCTACCAAATAACTCTGTTGTTAGTGCTACTGGTGTAACTATCAAAGGGGTGAATTATGCTCATTTGAATGTTGATATTAACGATACAAATAATGTTACGCATACTTTCTTCAGACTTGCACAAAATATGACACAAGGGGTTACAAACTCTACAGTTATTACTGATGGGTATTGTACATCAGATGGAAATAAAACAGCATGTACTGGTATAGAAGATCCTACAACAGGAGAGATTAGCAGCCCAACTGCAGCACCAGCAAATATATGTTATGCTTGTCCTGTTACTGTTGATGGTAATAATACACAAAGTATTGCAGAGTTATTGGTAGATACATTAAATGGAGGAACAGATGTTTTAGTCAATGTAGCAGATGATGAAGATATTCAAGAGAGCATTGATGAGTTTATTCAGGATATTACTGGAAATCCAAATGCGACATCAAAAGATGTAAATATTAGTATTACTGATATTTTAAACTATTTAAATAAATAAGATGCGAGGAGCAATTCAATGAAAAGATTATTACCATTATCATTAGCGGCATTAGGTTCACTACTCTATGCTGATATGTCAACGCAGGAGTTTTTGTACAAAGATTCTCGCATTATGGGGATGGGTGCTGCAAATACAGCAGTTGGTGGTTATTCTACAGCGGTATTTTACAATCCTGCAGGACTTATAAAAATCAAAAAAGAGCATGGTTTTGAAGTGGAGATTTTAGGTCTTAATATTACTGGATCTGAAAATGTTAAGTCATTTGCAGATGATTTAGACAATGCAGATACAGATCAAGAAACTATTGATGTAGTAAAACAACACGCAGGTGAAGTATATAATATCAATATCTCTAATTATACATCAGTATCGTATCATACAGAGGGGGATTTGGCACTCTCTATCGGTTTGCTTGCTGCATCCGATGTAAATCTCTTTCCTCATGCATATAGTGGAGCAAACGGACTTTTAGAGGTGCATGCAAGAACGTATGGTGGTATAGTGTTAGGTGCTGCACAAAAGTACAACAATGTAATAGGCGGAGATTTAACAGTTGGTTTGGGTGTAAAATATATTACACAAAAATCGTATGAAGCAGGTCTTGATGAGGGTGAAGTAACAGCACACAATGATGACTTAGATACGTATATGCAAGATACCTATGAGGTTAGTAACTCAGGAATTGGAGTGGATGTAGGGATACTTTATGAACCATATATCTTAGATGGATGGAATCCTGCTATCGGTTTAAGTGTTATGAATATTGGAGGATTAGACTTTGATGATGTGTATGGTGCACAGCCTATGACAGTTAATGTTGGTGTTTCTGTATCCCCAGAGGTACCATTCTTAAATTCTTTTACTGTAGCAGTTGATTATGTAGATATTACAAATGCTCAACAGGCGCGCGTGCGAAATTATAATCCTTATCGCGCAGAAGACCAATATGACAGTGTTGATATTACCAATGATTCTATGCAGCATTTACGTGCCGGTGTCAGTATGGGTATCTTTGATAACTCTTGGGTGACAACAACACTTAATGCTGGGTTATACCAAGGAGCATATACTGCTGGTTTGGATCTACAGTTAACGCTTCTAAAACTTCAAATTGCTACATATCAAGAACAGCTTGGAGCTGAAGTTGGACAGATTGAAGATAGACGCTATATGGTTGGTCTTGGTTTAGGATGGTAAAAACTAAAAAATAACAGAAATGACGAAATAATCAAAAAATATATTGACTTATTTCGTCAAACTAGTGTATAATGACGATGAAAATCAATAATAAGTGAGGTTTAGTCGTTATGGTACTTGCATATATCCGCCCAGATAAGAATTTCGCACTTGCGCATGAACAGTTGCAACATATAAATTCTTATGCTATTGCGAATAATCTTATTATTGATGATGAGTTTATCGATCATACTTCTCAAAATAAACGTTTAGATGAAAGAGCTGAGGTTACACAGTACTTTCAATCTAAACAAAAAGCAACTCTCTTAGTTTGTGATGTTTGGGTTTTAACGACCAATATGGAAGATTTGATCCAAATGTTTTCTTGCCTTTTAAAAAATGAATTTAATGTCCATTTTATCAAACAATCTGTAGTAATGACGCAACAAAGTCCAGCAATGTTGGTTCTTGGACTTATGGATCAGTTACGTCAAAAACTGCATAATGATGCAAAAAGAGTGATAGGTCGTCCAAAAGGCAGCCGTTCAAGCTCGAAATTTGATAAATATGTTAATGAGATTATTGGATATATTCGAGAAAACAAAAGTGTAAGTGAGATGGCTCGTTTGTTGGGAGTGAGTCGTAGTTCTTTAAAGGACTACATTGAATCTAGAGAGCTAAAACAGGTGGCATTTGGTTCGTTGGTATATGAAACACCAAAAGATGCCGAAGAGAAAGTTATTAGTGAGATAACTTGTCCAAATTAAAATGGGAGAACACACTATGAGTGAAGAGAAAAAAACAAAGGGATTAAAAATCCCTACACCTTGGAGAATAAAGCGTTATTATATGTATGCTTTTGCTACAGTAGTAGCTTTGGTATTACCGTGGATTAAAGTAAATGGAAACCATTTCTTTCTGCTGAGCTTTGATAAAATGAAACTGCATCTTGCATTTGTTCAGTTTGATATGCAAGAGTTATACTTGATGCCGTTTTTACTGATGCTTCTTTTCTTAGGTATCTTCGGTATGACTGTTGTTGGTGGTCGTGTGTTTTGTGGATGGGTATGTCCTCAGACTGTCTTTCGTGTTATTTACAGAGATTTAATTGAAACAAAACTCTTAAAACTACGTAAACGAATTGGCAACAAACAGCAAGAACCAGATATGTCTAAGCCTGAAAACAAGGCAAAAAAAGCAATAGCGATTACGATTTGGACAGTACTTGCTTTAATTGCTGGTGCAGATTTTATGTGGTATTTTATTCCTCCAGAAGATTTCTTTAAATATCTTAGCAATCCAACAGAACATATGACAATGATTGGTTTTGTTATCGGTGTTGCAGCATTTTTGATTTACGATATTGTATTTTTAAAAGAGAATTTTTGTATCTATGTGTGTCCTTACTCTCGTGTACAATCGGTTCTCTATGATGAACATACGGTTATGGCGATTTATGATGAGCATCGTGGTGGTAAAATCTATGATGAAGAGCACCATAAACTTGTAAACAGTCAAAAAGATTTGAAAGCTATTGATCCAGATGCAGAATGTACAGCTTGTGAAAAGTGTGTAACGGTGTGTCCTACTCATATCGATATTCGTAAAGGTTTACAGTTAGAGTGTATCAACTGTTTAGAGTGTGTTGATGCCTGTGTCACTGTTATGGGTAAACTTGGCAAGCCTTCACTTGTAACATGGTCGAGTGAATATGAAATCGTTGAGCGTAAAGGTAAGACAAAATATTTCCGTCCTAAAGTTATCGCTTATGGTGTTTTACTTGTTTTAATCACTGTAATCCTAGGCTTTATGGGTAGTACAAAAGAGCATATGTTACTCAATATCAATAAAGAAACAAGACTGTATTCTGTGAAAAAATTATCAGATGGTAAAATTCAGGTAGATAACTCTTATATTTTCTTGTTACAAAACACTGAAAATGAGCCTATGAAATTTTTCTTTGATGTTGAACAACCAAAAGATATAAAAGGTAAAATTTTTATTGCTAAACCAACAAAGCCTTTTAGAGTTGTACCTGGTGTGAAAAAGAAAAAAATTGTAACACTTAGAACACATGATATCTTGGTAGATAATCCAAGAAAAGACACTATCATCCCTATCACTATCCATGCGTATGCATTAGATAAAGATGGTAAGCCGAGTGAAAAAATTTCAGTTATTCGTCATTCAACTTTCGTTTTCCCTAAAGAGAGTATGTTAAAAGCAGCACATTAAAACTGTTTTTAACACAATGTAAGGTACACTTCATAATCTTATGATTATGGAGTCTATCTGTGTCTGCAATTAAAAAAACACTTTTTTATATTTTACTTTTTTATACTATTTTTGGATTTTTTATCCTTCCTCTTCTTGTAAAATCACAACTTGTTAAAATTATTGATCAACAGACCCATGCAAAAGCCTTTGTAGAATCTGTTTATTTTAATCCGTTTGTTTTTAAAATGGAACTTGATGGTTTTGTTTTACAAGATGTCAATGGTAGTGATTTAGTCAGTTTTGAATCATTTTGTTTTAATTTTGAGCCTCACTCCCTTGTAACAGGTACAATCCATCTTAAGCGTATTACATTGCAAAAGCCTGTTGTTTCTGTAGTTCTTTATAAAGATAAATCACTAAATCTTCTATCCATCCTCAAAGATACAAACAACACGCAACAAAAAGATGAAAACTCTACTTCATCACCATTACCTCATATTGTACTAGATGAACTGAAAATACGAGATGGGATTGTAAAATATCATGATTTTACTCATGAAAGTGCATTTGACTTTACATTTGAAAATATAGGATTTAGCATCGAGCATTTTGATACACACGATACACAGAGTAACGATGGTAGTGTTCGATTGTATGCTACACTCGGCGATGGTGGCTTTATAGATCTTCAAACAACCCTTGATAGGTTTGAGCCTTTAACACTCCATGGTTCACTCGATTTTGAAGCAAGTAAACTCTATACCCAGTGGCGATATCTCAAAGATATGTTAAAGCTTGAAGTCGCTGATGGAAAAATATCGCTTCATTCAGAGTTTGCATTTGCCATAGATGATATCAACAATACAAAAATTATAAACACGCAGGTAGTATTACAAAATTTACGTATTAAACCAAAAAACAAAGAACACGATATTCTTCGTCTTAAAAAACTAGAATTTCAAAGTTCTCTTCTAAAGCCATTGCAACAACAAGGGAAGGTGGAGCATATCCTTTTAGATACTTTAGAAGTGGAAGCTATCCGCAAACGTGACGGTAAGATAGACTGGAGTGAATATACACAAATCAACACGCAACTGCCAGAGAAAAAAAGTAACGATACAAATACCACAACTGCTGCTCCTTGGGATATTGATATAAAAAGTATTGAACTTCACAATATTGCAGCATCATTTGATGACAAAGCAATAACTCCTGCTGTTGTCAGTAGTGTAGAGAAGCTTCATATTCTTATTGAAAATGTCAATACTTTAGGAAAGACACCTTTTTCCTATTTTGTACAAACATCTCTTAATAAACACGCAACCTGTGAGATAGATGGTACACTCAAATGGAACAGTTTGGATATCTTTACCAAAACGAAGTGTGATGATTTTGATATTGTGCATTATAAGCCTTATATAAACAAAGCTGCAAAAGAGAACTTGGCAGTGTTTGATATCGACTTGCAAAAAGCATATACAAATATTTCTCTCCAAACCCACCTTTATGAGAACAATGGCAGTGTAATAGCGATGGTAGAAGATGCCAATGTGAGCTTGGATAAACTCAAAGTTGCTAAAAACTCAACCCATACACCATTACTAAATATGAAAAGTTTTCAAATACACAATGTCAAAGTGGATACTGTTAAAAAAGATGTTAACGTAGAGAAAGTGATTGTTGAGAAACTTGCTTTACATTTGGAGAGGTATAAAAACAAAAAACTCAATGTTGATGGTATAGTAGTTGCAAAAAAACAACCTCCAAAAAAAGCATCGCAACACGCAACAGACTCACAACCCTACCATATCAAACTCAAAGAGTTTAGACTCAAAGACTCAAAGATTCTTTTTAAAGACAGAGCTTTGCCAAAAGTGCAAAAACACTCACTTGACAGGGTCTATATAACATTGAAAAATATAGATTCCAATAAGGGTACATGGCTTAACTATAAAACATATATGCGAATTAACAAAAGTGCAAAACTCTACACTCAAGGGAAGCTTCGCCACACGCCTCTTAAAGAGATGGGAAGTTTTGATTTGAAAAATCTTGACTTGCGTGTTTTAACACCGTATCTGCAAGAGAGTACCTATATAGCCATAGATGATGGACGCATCAGTATGAAAGGGCAAACACAGTATGCTCCAAGTAAAAAGTATCCAGACTTGCGTGTTACAGGTGATTTTACCATTGACTCCCTTTTTGTCAATAACACGCAAGACAACAGCTTTTTATTTTCTATGAACAAGTTTTATATTCAATCATATACTTTAGAGCTTATGCCAAATAGACTCTATGTTGATGAGGTAAATATTGATTCTTTTTATGTTAATGCTAAAATAGATAAAAACAAAGTGCTTAACTTCTCAACATTGGTGAAAAAAACCTCTCCTGAGAATAACAACACGCAAGAGGATACGCTTCAGAAGAAAAAAGAGCAACCAGCTTTTCCTGTGACAATAGTGAAAGTGAATGTGAAAAACGGAAGTGCGAAATTTAGTGATTTTTCGATCCCTATCAAATTTCAAACAGATATTCATGATCTAAACGGTGTGATGTATGCACTGAGCAATACACCAAACGAGACAACCTATCTTAAAATAGCAGGAGAGGTTGATAAGTACGGATCAACCCTGTTGCAGGGAAGTTTAGATAGTGGAGATCCTAAAAAATATACAGATATTGATTTTAACTTCAAAAACCTCGCACTTAGTTCACTTAGTGGGTACAGTGCAGAGTTTGCAGGGTATAAAATAGATGATGGGAAACTTTATCTCGATTTGGGATATGATATAAAAAATTCTCAGCTTCACGGAAGTAACTCTATCATAATCAAAAAAATAAAACTTGGTGATGAGATAGAAGATGAGAATGTGACACATCTGCCACTTGGATTTGTCATAGGGCTTTTAGAAGACAGTGACGGTATTATAGATATAGATATGCCAGTGGAGGGTGACTTGAATCAGCCCGATTTTAAATATGGGGCTTTGGTTCTCAAAACACTGGGAAATCTTATTACAAAAGCAGTAACATCACCTTTTAAGTTCCTAGGTTCCATGCTTGGTATGGATGGAGAGGATTTGGAGTTTGTTGCTTTTGAAGCTGGAAGTGTTCATATAGCTCCTCCACAAAGAGAAAAGCTTGATCATTTAGTAAAAATGATGTTAAAACGTCCTAAATTACAGTTGCGTGTTATTGGAGGATATGATCAAGACAAAGATACTTTGGCACTGCAAAAAGCAAAACTTATCGCACAGGTTATTCAAAAAAGTGGTGATAAAAACATCAAAGAAAGTGAGAGTGCAATCACTGTTGAGATGTTAGAGCTCATTTATACTCAGGCAAAAGGGGAGGAGTCGTTAAAGAAATTACAAACGAAACTTCAAGAGGAGTATAAAGATAACGAAGATGACTTGAAACGTGCATATCAAAAAAGACTTGTTGATGGATGTATCAAACTTCAAAAAGTCAGCAAAGAGGAGTTGGAAAATCTAGCATATAATAGAGCAGAGGCTGTTGTTGCCTATTTAAGAGAGGAAAAACATGTTGCTGCACATCGTCTAAAAGCAGCAAAAGAGAGTAGAATCTCTGATGAAGATGATGGTGTGATGACAAAACTCGAAATAAATGTAGCAGATGTTAAATAATTTTTTGGTATAATTCGCCCTCTAATTTATTATAAAGGTTACTTATGGCATTTTCACCAGAAAATAGAAAAGGTACCATCTCTGGAATAATATTTGTTGCAATCTTTGCAGCTGCAGCAACTATGATTGCAGGCTTGGCTCCTGTTAAAGCTTTAGGGATATCTCCACTTGTTATTGGTATTGTGATGGGTATATTTTATGCCAATACACTTCATAACCATATCCCGAGTGAATGGGGTACAGGGATTACATTCTCAGGGAAAAAAATTCTTCGTTTTGCGATTGTTTTTTACGGATTTAGAATCACATTCCAGCAGATTATGGATGTTGGAATGAGTGGATTTATGGTTTCACTTATTATGCTTTCAACAACCTTTATTTTAGGTTCGTATTTAGGGTATAAAATCTTTAAAATGGACAAAGATACAGCAATGCTTACAGCTAGTGGAGCTTCTGTTTGTGGTGCTGCTGCGGTTTTGGCAACAGAACCAGTACTTAAAGCTGAAGGTCATAAAACAGCAGTTGCTGTTTCTATGGTTGTACTCTTTGGTACTATTTCAATGTTTTTATATCCTGTTTTATATTCAGCAATCATTGACCCTGCAACTGGATTTTTACATATGACACCAGAGCAGTTTGGTATCTATGTTGGTGGTACAATCCATGAAGTTGCACAGGTTGTTGCGGTTCCTGCTTCGATTCCTGGTGCTCCTGAAGTGATGGCAAACTCAGCTGTGATTGTAAAAATGACAAGAGTTATTATGATTGCACCGATGCTTATTGTTCTAGGTATCTATCTTTCAATGCAAGCGAAAAAAACAGGCTCTGCAACAGGTGGTGTAAAACTTGTTATCCCTTGGTTTGCAGTATATTTTATTGGTATGGCTGGGTTTAACTCTCTTCAAATCGTACCTCAAGATATAGTAAATGTTATCAATGAGATAGATACTTTCCTTTTGACTATGGCTATGACAGCACTTGGTATGGGAACAATCTTTTCAAAATTTAAAGGCTTAGGTCTTGCTCCACTTTATACTGCGGGTGCTATGTTTGTATGGCTTGTAGTTGGTGGTTTTGTGGTTACAAAAGCAGTAACAGCAGTATTTTAAAATCGAACCTTCCCTTTTTTAATAAAACTCTTTAAAAAAAGAGTATATAATCTTGTAAAACAAGATACAAAGGGGTTGGTTTTTTATGTCTCATCTTCCAAATACATTGAACTCTTATTGGCTTTGGAAAGAGGTATATACCAAGCTTGGTATCTCTAATCCAGCTTACAGATACTGGAAAAATACACCAACACTTAAACTTAACAACAAATATCTTTTTATCCAAAAAAACTCCCTTCCTTCCAAACATCTTTATATACAGGAGATACTAACAGATCTTTCGGGATATTTGCCAATCAAGTATGCATCTGATAAACTTCATGTCAATGAACATTTGTTCACAAGTGAAAAGATGTTCCTGCACAAGGAGTTTGAGTATAAATTTGTAGAGGATGTGAAATTTGTCAATATACGAAAATTTTTTAAAGAGAATGGGATACAGGTGAAGAAAAACTCTATTATACAACTTGGAAAACTCAAAGATTTAGAGATAACACAAGAGAGCGTTTTTTATAATATTAAAAATGATTATGGAATTGTGGTGTACGACTGATGGATATCTTTTTCATAGAATACAGAGACCCACTTTTTTCTATAATCATCTTTTTTGTTATTATTTTTATTATTACATTCTTTTCCTATTGGTGGGGGAGATATAAGCGTAAAGAGGATTATAAACATCTCAATAAATTTTTAAGACAGTTTAGAACTTTACCAACTGAAAATGAGATAAAAGTCCTTGTTGCCAATGGAGGTCTTTCTGATAAACTGTGGTTTTTGCTGGCTAACTCATATTATAAGAATGGTGATTATGAAAAAGCCATAGAGATATATAAGGAGATGCTTCAAAGAGGTAGTCCTTCAAATGTAAAAGAGATAATGTTTTTATTAGGAAAGACCTATTTTAAAGCTGGTTTTTTAGAGCGATCCAAACAGATATTTTTAGAGATTTTGAAAAATAACCCTAGATCACCGCAGGCTTTACATTATCTTCTTTTAGTATATGAGTATATGCGTGATTACCAATCTGCTTTAGATGTGCTAGAACCCTTGGATGAACTTGAAGAGGATATAGCATTGGAGAGCTTATATCTTCAGGCTCTCATTCTTATTCATGATACAAAAATCGATATGGATGAGAAAAAAGAGAAGCTTCTTGCTATCTATAATGAAAAAAAGATGTTGGGCTATATGATTTTTGAGTATCTCTTCCGAGTGGACAAAGAGTTTGCTTGGAGATATTTGGATGTTTCAAAAAGTGAGATTTTAGTGGATATTTTATGGAACTTGGATTTAAAAGATTTGAATTTAGATATAATTTCACAAAGTGAATACTTGCGTGAGCTTTATACCGCAAAAGGATATCTGAATTTGGCAGAATCAAGTTCAGTATTTGAATTTGATGTTTTAATTAAACTTCAGGCAAAAGCAAATGCAACTTTAAGTTTTGAATATGCTTGTGAATCTTGTAAAGGGGTGTACCCTTTTGCTTTTCATCGTTGTAGTGTGTGTCATGAGATAGACACGCAACGGATAGAATGGAGCCTTACAAGAGATTATATTAAGGATTTTAGTGAAGAAAATAACTCTTTTCAGTGATGGCAGTGCTTTAGGAAACCCAGGTCCTGGCGGGTATGGAGTGATTCTTCGTTATAAAGATAAAGAGCGTGAGCTTTTTGGTTCACAAGAGCATACCACAAATAACAGAATGGAACTCAAAGGGGTGATAGAGGGCTTAAAAGCTTTAAAAGAGCCATGTGAAGTCGATATAGTATCTGACTCCTCTTATGTGGTGAAAGGGATTAATGAGTGGCTTGAAAACTGGATAAAAAAAGATTTTAAAAAAGTGAAAAATCCCGATTTATGGAAAGAGTATATAGAGGTGGCAAAGCCTCATAAAATCCATGCTATTTGGGTGCGAGGACATGATGGACATGAAGAGAATGAACGGTGTGATATTTTGGCAAGAGAAGCGGCTCAAGCAGTTAAAGATAGGCTTGGATGATGGTAAAGTGAGGATGCAATGCATAAGACGATAGAAACACTTGAAAAAAAGTTGGGTTATAAATTTCAGGATAAAAAGCTCATTATCGAAGCGCTGACACATAAAAGTTATAAACAGCCCTACGATAATGAACGTTTGGAGTTTTTGGGTGATGCAGTTTTAGATCTTGTTGTAGGGGAGTATCTTTTTAGAAAGTTTCGCACTTCAGATGAGGGAAAACTTTCTAAAATTCGAGCTTCACTGGTAAATGAAACAGGTTTTGACAAACTGGCACGCTCTTTAAATCTTGGAGACTATATACTGCTTTCCAATGCAGAAGACAATAACGGAGGGCGTGAAAAGTCATCATTGCTCTCAAATGCTTTTGAAGCGATTATGGGAGCTATTTACTTAGAGGCTGGACTCAAAAAAGTAGAAGAGATAGCGATTAAGTTAATAGAAGAGAACCATAAAGAGATCTCTTTAGATTCTCTTTTTAGAGATTTTAAAACAACACTGCAAGAGTTGACTCAGGCCCGTTTTGGAATTACTCCTGAGTATAAAGTGCTTGCTTCACGAGGACCAGATCACCAAAAAGAGTTTGAAGTTGGTGTTTATATAGAAGATAAAGAGTATGCACGTGCTGTTGGTAAAAGTAAGAAAATAGCACAGCAAGAAGCAGCAAAAATAGCAGTAGAGATGTTAAAGAGGGAAAAATAGTGAACAGTTTTGGAATGAAGTTACGTTACACAACATTTGGTGAATCACACGGAAAAGCTATTGGTTGCGTGTTGGATGGAGTGCCTGCAGGATTAGAGATAGATGAAGCTTATATTCAAAGTGAACTTGATCGTCGTAAACCTGGTAAAAGTGAATTTGAAACAGCACGTAAAGAGGCTGATAGAGTTGAAATTTTAAGTGGTGTGTTTGAGGGTAAAAGTACAGGAACTCCCATTGCTATGGTGATTTTTAATACAAACCAAAAATCAAAAGACTACTCGAATATTAAAGATATTTTTCGTCCAGGTCATGCTGATTTTACCTATTTTCATAAATATGGTATCCGTGATTATCGCGGTGGAGGACGCAGTTCTGCAAGAGAAACAGCTGCCCGTGTTGCTGCTGGGGCTATTGCAAAGCTGATGCTCAGAGAACTTGGTATCAGTGTTATTAGTGGTATCTGTGAAGTGGATGGCATAGCAGCCAAAGAGTATGATTATGAATATGCAAAAACAAGTATAATTTACGCTTTGGATCCAAAACAAGAAGAGACTCAAAAAGCAGCTATTTTAGATGCTAAAAACAGACATGATTCTGTTGGTGGTGTTTCTCGTGTTGTGATTCAAGGTGTACCTGTTGGACTTGGACAGCCTTTGTATTATAAACTTGATGGTGTTCTTGCTGATGCCATGATGGGTCTTAATGCTGTCAAAGCTGTTGAAATAGGAGATGGAGTGCTGTCTGCCCGTTCCAAAGGTTCACAAAACAATGATGCTATTCGTGCTGATGGGTTTGAAACAAATCATGCTGGTGGTATTTTGGGTGGTATCAGTAATGGTGAAGATATAGTGCTTAATGTCTATTTTAAACCTACACCTTCCATCTTTCAGGAGCAGCATACTCTAACAACACGCAATGAGGAAGTTGATTTCTCTTTAAAAGGTCGTCATGACCCATGTGTGGCTATTCGTGGTACTGTTGTATGTGAAGCATTGGCTGCACTTGTTATCGCAGATATGGTACTGTTAAATATGGGTTCTAAAATGGAAGGTGTAGTGAAATATTATAACGCATAAGCGCGTTATAATATTTAAAAATCGTCATCCTCATCATCTCCAAACTCTTTTTCTAGCTCTCGTTGATATGCTTCATCTTTCTCTTTTTGTAATTGCTCTTTTGTTAAAACAGCTTCATGAAGGAATTCACCAAAAAAAGTTTTTGATTCTGTTTTTGCAAGAAAGAGGTAAATACCGATAATAAGTCCTATTATTGTAGATGCAGCAATAATTGCCTGTAGTGGATTAAAGGTTTGTATAGGCTCTTTTTTCTTGATTTCACATGTTCCACCTGGACAGTGTTTGGGTGATCTATCAATAAGTGCTTTGTATATCATACAGCCTATACATATAGAAAAAGCGCTCTCTAGTGTCATAAGAGTAAGACAAAGAACACAGATCATTACTTTATAGAATGTAATATCCCAGTTCAGTACAAACCAGTAAAGCATAGGAAAAGATACGAGCCATCCAAGTGTCCAGGCAAAACGTTTTTGCAGTCCGCCTACATATTCAGGTTTTTGATTGCGGACAATAAATTTTCCTAAAAGCAGTGATGGGGAGTATTTTGGGCTGATAACTCTTGCTGTAAAATCGATAAATAAAAATGCCAAGTAAACCCTTGCAACAATGATATGGTTGTACCCTATACCGACAAAGATTACAATCATGCCAAGAGTTGCCAATATACCTGCTGCTGCTCTTGCTTCTCTTTCATTGATAACAGTTACATCGTATCCAGGGACTTTTTCGCCATATTCCCATAAAAAATCGTGTAAATTCAAATAAATATCCTTATGCTAGTTAGTCATTTCTTTTAAGATGTTTTCTATCATTTGTTGTGCCTCTCTAAGAGGTTTAATAGATTCTTCATCTTTAATATCAAGTGATGTTATCCAGTTCTCAACCGATAAAAAGCCCATGTGCATTGTTTGTTCATCTTTTTTCTTGTAAAGATAAAAGGAGCATGGTGCCCAAGCTCCAGCTTCTGGATGGAGTTTGCTTACAGGAAATATTACATCAAATTTACAAATGGAATATGTATGAAAAAAGTCATATTCATGATAGTTTCTATCATCAAATATCTCCTCTTGTAAATTTGTATAGTTTGGAAGTAAAAAACCCAGTGGTTCAAGTTCCCCTTCAAATTCAGCTTCAAAATCTTCTATATACTCATCAATCGATTTGTCTTCCAAATCTACATCCATTGTAAATGTTGTCTGAAGTGCTTTATCTGTTCTATGGAAATGGAGTTGTTGAAATTTTCCATTTGGAAGTGCTTTCTTGAGTGCTTTTTGAATGAGTGTTGCATAAGTTTGAAGATCTTTGTCTAACTCTGGAATATCTACTGCTCGAGACATACCATGGATGGAGAGTGTTGCAATATTGATACTATCTCCCTGTGACCAAATAGACATAGTCAGTGGTGTAAGGGCTCCAAATTGTGGATATTTTTTGACAAGCTTAAAGGTAAGATCATCGTTGGCAAACATTGCTAAATTATATATTTTATAATGTGTAGTACCAAAGCGCTTTATAAAAGGCTTATTCATATCATTATTGCCAGCAACACCGAGTCCAACTGACTCAAAAGCATCCTCTATTGTTTTTGGTGTTATGGCACCATCTGCATTAGGAGCACTAAAAACCTGTATATCTTGGATAGTATGAACAGTATTATTCTTTCTAAGAGGAATAGTTGGTTTTTGTGGCGTACAACCATTGAGAAGTATTAGCAATACTCCAAAGATATAAAGTATATTTTTCACTATTTTCCTTCTCCTAATGAGACAGTGTCCCCTATATGTATATGTGATGAACCTTGAACTACTTTTGCAAATATACCTCTGTCATCTTTTAAAAGTTTTGGTAACTTAGAGTTAATTGTCGATAGACCTTTACAAAGGGTACAGTTTTGTGTTATTTCTAAAATTGTATTGCCAATTTGTAACTGTTCACCAGCTTGGAGATGATAAGGATTGATATCTATAAGTATATTTTCTCCCAACATGCCATATTCTATATCAATCCCGTTTTCATTTGCCAATGTATAACTCTCTACGGTGGTAATAAGTATAGCACGTTGAGGATTTTTGCCATAAAACTTATCACCATCTATTCCATCAGAATCAACTGTAATTTTAGACTGTTTTTCTCGTGTTTTTTGGATATTTTTCTTTGTAATAAACAGTTTGAGTACTTTTCCTTCCATTATTTATCCATTTTTTATATTTATCTTGACTAAAAGAGAGTATTTTATAGCAAGTATATCATGGTCTGCTGTTATATTGATAAAGTTTTTAACATCATCAAAAGTGAACTGTATGTTATCAGATTTTCGTATAGTTACATCAAGATCTATTGTTTGTGCAAATACTGAGATGGAAAAAATAAAAAGTGATGAGATTAAAAATTTTAGCATATAAAAGCCTTGCGTGTTATGGAGTAGAGGAAAGGGAGTAAAACTCCCTTAGGAGTGGTAAGTCAAGTAATAATTACTTGATTTTACCTTTACCTTTGTAGGTTTTACCTTTTCTATCAACTGCAACCATTTCAACTTTGTCACCTTTTGCACCAATACCTTTGAATGCAAATTTGAAGATAGGGTTTTTAGAAAGAAACTGAGAAGTTGACATATCAAAAACAGTCTCACCATTTACAGTTGCAGAGATATGAGTAATGAAGTTAGCATTTTCTCTATCTCCAGTTTTTTTCTCTGCCATATTATATGTCATCATTGCATGTTTAGCCATAGCTTTAACATTAACTACACCGTTTTTTAATTTTGCTTTTACTTTGATACCAGCCATTTATTATTCCTTATATTTTTTCTGTAATTTTTTCGTTGAAAAAGGGATTAACCTTCACATCCACCAAGAGCAACATCTAAAGTTTTCTTAGCAGCATAAAGCTTACCATCATTACCTTGAGCTACGATAGTGATTGTTCCAGATTTAGCCATTTTGATTTTAACAGAGTATTTGTTAACACTGTATTTGTTTGTTTCAACAACTAAAACAGCAGCTTCAGGGTTAGCATCTTGGAAAACTGCGATAGTTTTAACATCTTTATCAGTTGAGAAATTAACAGGGATAGCACCACCATTACTTGCAACATCAGGAGCTTTTAACTTAATACCTTCCATTACTAAGTTGTTAGAACCATACATTGCTTTGATTGCATCATCAACAGTATGAGCAGTCCATACTGTAGGTTTAGATTTTCTAAAGTCTTCTGCTTTTACACTAGCAGGTACAGCAGCTAAAGCTACAGCACCTAATGTCATACTTAAAAATTTTCTTCTTTCCATTTGTTTATCCTTCTTTTGAAATTTATTTGCTTTGGTTGACTATGTAGTCAACAACTGTTTTAAACTGTTCTTTTGTCAGTGAAGAACCACCCATTGGAGGCATTCCTGTATCAGTTCCCTCTATACCGTTTTTATAAACAGTATCGATACCTCGAGCTAAAATACTTGACCATCCAGCTTTGTCACCTGGTGCTGGAGCAGCACCAGTATCATGACACATGGCACAGTTGTCAGCATATGCTTTCTTAGCATCAAAGTTAGTCTCTTTTTTCTCTACTGGAAGATCTCTTACCGCAGAAAGTGGTGGATGGAAATCACTGATTCCAGCACCTTGAATATAGACAACTTTTGCAGTTGGTTCTTGACAGTTTGTCATACAACGCTCAGATGGTTTTACTTTTTGTGCTCCAAAGTTATCTGGGTTTGCAAAGTATTTACGAACATTTTCTGGACCGTTTGGACCATCAATTTTTGGTTCAAAAGCATCAACGTTTGGCATTTTGATTTTTAAGAATTTTTCACGATTAAGTACATACTCATCATCAACTTCTTGTCCATCAATCTCCATCTCATTGACATTTAAGATATAAGCTACTAGTGCATATACTTCATCATCAGTTAATGAGTCAGTTAATGGATGCGGCATAGCATCTTTGATATACCACCATAATGTACTTGCTTGTGGCCAGTATGTACCAAAAACACGTACAGGACCATCAGTGTCTGGTTTAATTCTTTGGTATGTTAATGACTCATGTAACTCTTGGGCATTTCCTTTAGAGAGTGCTGGATATCCACCGCCACCTGAACCAAAGTCTCCGTGACACATTACACATTGAGCTTCGTAAATCTCTTCACCCTCTTCAACAGAACCTTCACCCTCTGGCAAACCTGTTCCATCAGGCATTATATCAGAGTTCCACTCTTCATATTCTGCATGTGTTGGAGCACGTCCATTGTTAATCTTTACACCTTGAAACTGTGTATTGACATAGTATGGACCAGTTTTGCCATCAACTACAGGGTAGCTTACACCACCATCAATCGATGCTTTTACAGGAGCAGCACTTTGAGTTGGTGCAGCGCTTTCCATACATGCACTAAGTCCTAAAGACAGAGCAGTAGCAGCAGAGATTGAGATTAATAATTTTTTATTTAATTTAAACATTATTATGCCTTCCCTTCGATAACTAACTCACCGTTTGGTTTACGGTCCAATTGTGAACGAACTTCCACATGAGTTACTTTACCATCTTTTTCAACTTTCCATGTTTCAACCGCATTTCTGTGATAAACAGCTTCAACACCAACTTTTAAAATCTCTTGATCCACTGTTGGTTGGATATAACCAGCATCATCCATAGCGCGAGAAGTAAGAAGAAGCTCTTGACCTTTCTTGTATGTATGCATATAGCTCCAACGAGTCCAACATTTAGGAAGTACCAGACCTTTGAGTTGTGCTTCAACATAGTTCTTACCACCGTCAAATGAGATGTCAACACCAGTGATTGTACCCATACCAGACCATGCAAGACCTTCGATCTCTACAATATCACCATCTTCTAAATCTGACCAGTCGATTTCTGGAGATGGAGAAGTTACTGTTGAGTTTACTTCATTAGCATAGAAATGTTGAATAGCTTTTCCAGTTGGTTTAAGTACTGTATATTTAGAAGTTTCCTCTTTACAATACCATGGCTCGCTTGCAAAGTCTAAACGGCGTAGCCATTTAACACATAGGTTACCTTCCCAACCTGGAACAAGTAAACGTACAGGATATCCTTGTTCTGGACGTAATGCTTCACCATTTTGACCCCAAACAATCATCGCATCATCAAGAACTTTTTCTATTGGAAGAGTTCTTCCCATCTTAGAAGAGTCTCCACCTTCAGCAAGCATCCATCTAGCTTCTGGTTTTAGACCTAAATCTTCCAAAATAGTTTTTATATATACACCCGTCCATTCAGCACAAGACATAAAACCTTTTGCGAACTGTAAAGAGTTATATTGTGGACCTCTCCACTCTTGACCACCATTTGCAGGACATTCAATGAAGTGTGTACGAGTTACACTTGGATAGCGCTTGAGTTGTTTCATCGTTAAAACGATAGGTTTCTCAACTAGCCCTGTAATCATTAGTCTGTGCTCATTTGGATCAATATGTGCAACACCACCATGAGAACGGCTAAAGAAAAGTCCATTTGGAGTGATGATACCACTTGATTCTTGGATAGGAGTTACAGTGATAGAAGCTCTAAAGTTACCTGAAGCAAGAAGTTTTGTATATCTCCTTGTAACGTTATGCTCATATTTTGAAGGCATACCATATAGATTTTTAGTGACTGGGTCACCCCATTTTGTTCCCCACTCTTGAGGCTCTAGTATAGCAGGATCGCCTTTTTCTTCAGATGCAAGCGCAGCCGTTGATGCAAGAGCACCAACAGACAGAGCAGCTGTTTTTCTGAAAAAGTCTCTTCTGTCAATACTATTGCTCTTAGTATCGTTAGATACAGAGTCTAAGTCTTGTTGAGATTTTTTAATATCCACAATCTTCTCCTTTGTTAGGTTGTTGTTTATTATATGTTCAATATTTCACTCTGTTTAGACAATACAAAGAGTTTACATTTGTATTATGCCACACTATGCTTAACTTGAAATATACAGCAACTAGTATTATACTAGAAAGTGAGATAAAAATGTGATGGAAAGCCCCTAAATAAGGGGAGTAGTTACCAATTGAAACATTATAATAAATATAACCATTAGTTATATATTTAAAAGTAATTTTTATAATAATTTAAGATTATTTTATTGTAAAAAATTATTTTTCTACAATACCCAATAATATATATTTATCTTCTGTTTCATCCATTAAAAATGGAATGAGAAAACCTTGATGTTCAATATCTCTGATATTTTCATCATTAAAATAGATAGATTTTTTATATTTTTTTGCTTTTGTCGGCATATTGATAATAATCGTATCTAGGTACATTTTAAAATTTTTAGTTGCCGCTATATCTTTTTGTGCAAACCCTTCTAAAATATTTTTGAGTTGCTCTTGGAATGTATCAGTTGCCAAAATGATCATTTGTCAACCTTTTGTTTAAGCCATAAATCAAGTTCCTGCATAAGTGTGTAGAACTCTTTTAATGGTTTTTTGTTTTCTTTATACTGTTGTAGTGCTTTCTTCATCTTTTCTTTGGCAATTTCATTTACTTGAACATTCATAGTATTTACACTCTATTCATTGTTATCATCATGTGGAGTGTTACCATAAATAGTATCCACCTCTTCACTGATAGAGTCAATTGTGTCAAGAGCATCTTCATACGCTTCAACTTGAGCATCACACTCCTCTTCCTTTTGGGCAGTTGCTGCTGCTTCTTTTAAAGTGTCTTCTATCATATAGGCTTTAAATGGCATACCGTAGTTGTAAACAATCTCTCCGCCATCTTTACCTTGAAGAAATGTTGTTGCCGTTACACCAAGAAGAAGAACTACTGCCAAGGCTTCAAGAGCAAATTTTTTCATTCTGCAGCCGATGATTTTAAGTATTGCAATAATTCCCATAGCAATGGCAAGATAAAGTCCTAACTCTTTGTGCTCCAATAGTTCATGTTTGCCAGCCTCACTTAAATATTCATATATTTGTGGACCAGCCTGATTTCCTGTGTACCAGACACCAATCATTGCAATCGCTGCAATTAATGTAAGTCGTGAAGAGATCTTTGACATAGATTCTGTTTTTATAACAAGATATACAACTCCAAATGTCGCAGCAACAAGAGGTAATACCATTGCAAAATGAACACTTGCTGGGTGTAACATCATAGTAAATCCTTTAATTTTTATCACCAATTATAATACAAAACAGATTGCTTAATTTAATTTAAGTATAATAATACTTTATTTTAAGAACTTTTTTAGTTTCCTTTTTTATCCATGACATCTTTTGCTGATTTTAATGCACTCCCTAGAGCTTCTTTAGCAACTTCAAGTGCTTGGATTCCCATCCTTTTGGCTTCTTGTGCTTTATCTGATTTTAATGCAAAGTTTGCTTTTTTTGCTGCAAGTTTCGCGAAGTGTGAAAATCTTTCTTTGATTATGTCTGCTGTTTCTTTTGATATCAATATAAGCTCTTCTAAATCATAACGCATCTCTTTATTGAGATCCATCAAGATTGTTCTGATTGTTTGAGAACTTTCAGATGCTTGAACAATGATAACTTGAGAGAAGAGTGTATCTGTTTGGTTAAGATCTTCTATAATAGTGTCATAATCTTCAATGAGGATATGTTTTGCTTCTACAGGCATGAAGGCAATCCGTTTTTTAAATCTGTCTATAGATTTGATAAGACCACTTCTCATCCCTTTGAGAGTTGATTGAAGAATATCCTGTGCTCTGTTTGGTGATGCTTCTGCAACATCAATAGCAGTTGCAAGGATTGTAGAGAGAATTTTTCTAACACGTATAGTATTAAGAGAACCTTCTTTAATAGCTTCATAAGTAATCTCTTTAATAACTTCAGAAGTGTATTCCAGTATATCACCATCAGTGTCTTTTTCCAAAGCGGTGATGATTGCTGATTCTACCATCTCACTTAGGATGTCGTAGAGGTCAATCGATTGAAGTTTAAGTTGATGCAGTTTAATGAGTGTCTGGCTTTGTGGTGCGACTTTTTCTTCTAATACATGAAACACCTCATATTTGATATCTTGAAGTGCTTCAGATTTTTTTTCCAGTTCCCTTTCAATAGCTTCTTTCTTTGCTAAGAGCTCATCCACCTCTTTTGTGAGTTTTTTAGTTTCCTCTTCTATAAAAGTGGTAGTGACCTCTTTGAGCTCTTGTTCTGGTAGTTTTTCAAGATCTATCTCTGCTTTTTCCAAAGCTGTAATGACTCTTTTTTTTGTACTTTTTATTCTTCTGTTATATACTTCTTGAATACGTTGGCTAAGTGTTTGCATTGTGGACTCCTACAGTACCATTTTGATATCTTGATGTTTTTTAAGAGCATCATAGATAAATTGTCTGTCATCTTCATTATGTACTAACATATCAAGATTCATACTTACATACTTTCCTGTTTTTGAACTATTGGAATGGGAAAGTTTGTGTGTTCTCTCCTCTACTACATCCTTGACAGCTTTTTCAAGAGCCTCTTTCTCACTTGCGATAACCTTGTAACACCAGTTACACGGATATTCAAGTTCAAGTTTTTTACCATCAAGTTTATCGTTTAAAGTCTCCACTTTTACCTCCTGATTTAGATTCGAGTTGTACATTACGTATAACCATCGCCTTATCAATCGCTTTGACCATATCGTAAATAGTCAGCAACCCAACACTCACACCTGTAAGGGCTTCCATCTCAACACCAGTTTGCCCTGTAAGTTTTGCTGTGACAGTGAGTTGAAATCCTGGTAAATCAGGAAGTTCTGCCACATCACAGTTAATACCACTTAAATTAAGTGGATGACACATCGGTATAAGGTTACTTGTTTGTTTTGTTCCCATAATTGCTGCAATCACTGCTGTTTGCAATACAGGACCTTTTTTTGTCTTCTCACTGACAATAGCATCATAAGCATCTGGGCTCATCTCAATGATACCGCTTGCAACCGCAACGCGCGTTGTATTGTTTTTTTCGCTTACATCGACCATTTTAGGTCTTTGGTTTTCATCCAAGTGTGTTAAGT
Source organism: Sulfurimonas sp. (assembly GCA_027068455.1). Lineage (GTDB taxonomy): Bacteria > Campylobacterota > Campylobacteria > Campylobacterales > Sulfurimonadaceae > Sulfurimonas. The sequence continues at coordinate 11,772 of JAMOSN010000044.1, read as the reverse complement.
TTGCCATAAATATACTCTTTTTGAGATTATTATATCATAAATTTTTTTGCTTTTTGAGACTTGTGTAGCATAAGAGAAAGAAGTAAGAGGAGTTCCCAAAAGGCGTAAAAGCCTTTTTATGGGAAGTTTATTGATTGTTTTTTTCTTGAAGTATCGCTTCTATACGTCTGTTTTGTGCGCGACCTTGGGCTGTGTTATTTGATGCTACAGGATTATCCTCACCTTTGCCAATAGCTGTAATGGAATCTGCATCGACACCCTCTTCAATAAGGAGATCTTTGACACGATTTGCTCTTCGTTGTGAGAGTTTGAGGTTATTTGCTCTTGTACCAACATTATCTGTATGTCCAACAATTGTGACATTGTAAAGTGGAACAGATTTTAAGAAATTGGCAAACTCTTCAATCTTTGGTAAAGAGTTTACATCAATTTGAGATGAACCAGTTTTAAAGTTAATATGGAGATTACGTGTTGTAAAACATCCATTTTTGTCCACTTTTTTAACCTCTTGAGGTGTATTTGGACATAAATCTTTTGAATCAACAACACCATCTCCATCACTGTCAGGCTCACATCCTGTTGCATCAACTTTTATACCCTCTGGTGTATGCGGACAGAGATCATCAACATCTAAAATACCATCGTTATCACTATCGAGTGAACATCCATGCTTATCTACATCTTCTCCATATGGAGTCTGAGGACAATCATCTTTTGAATTAACCACTCCATCTTTATCTGAATCAAGTTCACAACCTTCATTGTCAACATCAGCACCATATGGAGTATTTGGACATTTGTCTTTATAATTTGTAACACCGTCGTTATCATCATCAAGTGCACATCCTTGTTCATCAACACTGACCCCCATTGGAGTATTTGGGCACAGGTCATTATCGTTAATAACACCATCTTGGTCATCATCTTGGGGTGCAAGTTCCTGTGTTGGTTGAAGTTCTCTTTTGTATATACGTTGGTCTATGGCAAAAGTGATTCCTAAAAGGATATGCAGGTTATTGTCGTAACGATTTTTATTATTTTTAAGGAGATAAAGAGCTTCTGCTTTTAATGCAACAGATGGCAGGAGAAAAAACTTTAAACTGACTCCTGTATCTGCATAAATACTGTTATGGTTTCCTGAGTTAGAAGGGTTTGAAAAGTTTTCATACCCCAAACCTAGTTTGATACTAGGAACAATAACTTCAGAAAAATCCAAATCGTAAACACCATTAAGAGCTATACGCGTGATATCTGTAGAAGTACCAGAGAGCGAGGTAGGTGCATCGTAGTCAGTAGATGCTTGAAAAAATGAGAGTTCAGGTTTAATAGCTGGAGATATATTGTTCCACTGTATCTCTGCTCCATAGGAAAGATAGTTATCAACATTGATATTTCCCTCCGCTAGATTATAGCCTATCATAGGAGTAATTTCATAGTTATATCTATGTTCGGCTGTTGCAATTGTGCTTATAAGTAAAAGAGACAGAAGAAGTTTTTTCATGGTAGATACCTTTTGGTAAGTTTTAGAGTCTAAAAGCTAATTATAAAAAAATTTAGTGAGTTTTTAGGGCAAATCTCTTTTATTATAACAAAGTGTTTACAAGTTTGAGTGCTTCTTGGTATTCATGTGGATAATTTAGATTTAAAAAGGGTTGTTTGTCATTAAAGAAAACAAATTTTGTATTTACTTTATAAAGTGTTTTTGTAAGTTTATGGGTATCGCTTTGGAGCATATTGTAAAAATAAGGAAGCATACTTCTGTGATAGATACCACATAATGGCTGTACACCATCTTCTGTTTTGGCGATGGTTGCATCATAGGAGTTCTTATCTTCTACAAATAGTTGTTTTATCTCCTTTTGTGTGACAAAGGGAGAATCAACACTTATGATAAAGAGTTTTTCCATAGAGAGTGTTTCAAAAATAGATACAAATCCAACAGTAGGAGCAAAAACATTATAAGTGGGTTTATCCTCAATAAAATGTGCATCGAAATCAAATTTGGATTTCTCTTTACAAGAGATATAAACTTTTGAAAAAATTTTGGAGAGTCTTGCGTGTTGATATTCTACAAGTGTTGGATAGGAGCCAAATGGAAGAAGAGATTTATCCTCTTCCATTCTAGAACTTTTACCACCCGCAAAGATGACACAAGGAATTTGTATCATATAGGTGTTAATGTCTGATAAGTTCTGCTTCTATACGTCTGTTTTGTGCACGACCTTCAGCAGTATCATTGCTTGCAACAGGGTTTGCTTCACCTCTACCTTCAGCTGTAAGCTGAGCAGGATTAACACCACTTGCAATTAACATTCTTTTTACTTCATTAGCTCTTTTCTCTGAAAGTTTTTGGTTGTATGCTGCACTTCCCATACTGTCAGTGTAACCTACAATTTTCGCACTGTAGTTTGTATGATCTTTAAGGAATTTCGCATATTTATAAACATTCTCAAAAGACTCTTTTTTCACTTTGTAAGAGTTGTTTTCGAAATTGATATGTAAATCGATAGTTGCAGGACAACCATCACTGTTTACAGCTTCTCCAAGTGGAGTATTTGGACAGATGTCATTTGCATTTAAAACACCATCATGATCCATATCTATATCACAACCATTTGCATCAACTTTTGTTCCAGCTGGTGTGTTTGGACATTGATCCATCTTGTCTGCTACACCATCATTGTCTGCATCAAATGCAAGTTTACATCCCTGTGCATCAACTTTTGTTCCAGCAGGTGTATTTGGACATTTATCTGCATTGTTTAAAACACCATCATGGTCACTGTCTTGAGGAAGTGCACATCCTAAAGCATCTACTGGAGTATTTGCAGGTGTATCGATACAGCTGTCTTTTGAATTTAAAACACCATCGTTGTCATCATCACCGTCAACAACAGTAGCAACTACTACTTCTTTTTTAGGTGCAGCTTTTTGTGCAGTAGCACCAAAAGAGTATGTCAGACCAACAAGAGCCATTAAGTTACTGTCTGCATTTCCTGCATGTTCATGACCAATTTTTGCCATATAGATAGCTTCTGCTTTGAATGCCAACTGTTTTGTAAATGGTACTTTTAAACCAGCACCAGCATCTAAAAAGAAACCATCTTCATTGCCGTATCTCTCAGTTGATATTTTTTCAAGACCAGCACCAAGTTTTGCAAATGGTATCATGCTATCTATCGCATCAAAAGTATAAACACCGTTGAATGCACCACGTGTAACCTTCGTATCCCCAGTTGTTTCATAGTCTGCTTTTGGTGCAAAATAGATAGAAAACTCAGGTGCTATTTTGGAGTCAGAATTGATTTGAAGTTCAAGACCACCCGTGAAATATCCATTATGTTTCATATTGAGATTGCCTTCTGCTATGTTGTAACCAATCATAGGAGAAAGTTCATATTTGTAATCTTGTGCCATTGTAGCACTTGCTACTAACAGTGCTGCGCTAAGAAGAATTTTTTTCATATTACTTAACCTTTATAGAGTAAAATTTTTGTAATTATAGGAGAAAAAAGTGAGCTTTTAGAGTTTTATATCTCTTGGATCACTAATGAAACCTGTAATTGCTGAGTATGCCGCGACAGCAGAATTTGCAAGGTAAACTTTTGATGAACGGCTTCCCATACGACCAACAAAGTTTCTGTTTGTTGTAGAGATTGCCACTTCATTGTCACCTAAGATTCCCATATAACCACCAAGACAAGCACCACATGTAGGGTTGCTGACAACACCACCAGCATCTACGATGATGTCGATGTAACCTAAGTGGTTTGCTTCACGTAAGATTTTTTGTGTACCTGGTGTAACAATAAGGCGAACATCTGGATGTACTTTTTGCCCTTTTAAAATTTCAGCAGCAACTTTTAAGTCTGCTAAGCGACCATTGGTACAACTTCCGATAAATGCTTGATCTACCTTGATTTTGTCCGCAACTGCTTGATTGATTGAGTGACCGTTTGATGGCAAAAATGGGTATGCAATTACAGGATCAAGGTTTGCAACATCAATTTCAAGAACTTGAACATAAGAAGCATCCTCATCTGAAAAATGCTCTTTTGGTTCTCGTGCTAAATCTTTGTCTGCTAAAAATTCACGAGTGATATCATCAACAGCAACGATACCACTTTTTGCACCTGCTTCGATAGCCATATTACACATAGAAAATCTGTCATCCATTGTTAAGTGCTCTATAGTGCTTCCTGTAAACTCTAAAGTTTTATATAAAGCACCATCCACACCAATCATACGGATGATCTCCAAGATGATATCTTTTCCTGTTGTGTATTTTCCAGGTTTTCCTGAGAGAACCACTTTGATAGATTCAGGAACTTTAAACCAGTTGCCTCCTGTAATCATGGCAAAAGCAAGATCAGTTGAACCCATTCCAGTTGAGAATGCGCCAAGTGCACCATGGGTACATGTATGAGAATCAGCTCCGATGATAACATCACCAGGAACAACAAGCCCTTTTTCTGGTAAAAGAGCATGCTCAATTCCCATATCTTTTTCATCAAAGAAATTTTTTAAGTTGTGTTTTTTTGCAAAGTCACGGCTGATACGTGCCTGATTTGCTGATGCAATATCTTTTGCAGGGATAAAGTGGTCTAAAACGATAGAGAATCCATCTGGATTAGCAAGTTTTGTAGCACCGCTTTCTTCAAATGCTTTGATTGAGATAGGGGTTGTAATATCGTTACCAATAACCATATCGATTGGTGAACGGACAATCTCACCAGCATATACCTTGCGACCGACATGCTCGGAAAATATTTTTTCTGTAATAGTTTGACCCATAATGATGAACCTTTAAAATATAATTAGTGGCGCGATTATACCATAAGAGGTTTAAAATGAGTTTTTTAGATGGTGTGTTTAAGCGCTTTTTTTGTAAATTCTGGAGAACAAAAAAAGATAGCAACGAAAATAGGGTTGAGCTTTACTGTGTCATTTTCAAAATCAACCGTATCAAAAACACCAAAACTAAAACCGTTTCCATCGTTTGGATTTTGGGGTGTAGTTACAAACTCGATGGGGGAGAGTGTTTTTACCATATTGATAATATTTTTCTTTTTTTTACTGTTTGGTTCTTCTAAAATATTAAAATCTTTCTCTTGAGCATCTTTATGTGCTACTAAAATATACTCCAAAAGATCAACTTTATCTTTAAAAATCACTTTATTCCACTTTATAATAGAGTTGTTAGAAGCTATTTTGGTCTCTTTGATCATAAGTGGATGAGGTTTTTTTGAGCGTATCGCTTCTATAAGAGAAAGTAAAAAATTAACTCCACCGAGTTCTTTTGCTGCTTTTTGCATAAAGAGGTGAAGTAGTTCTTGTGTCTCTGGGCTTTGGTTGTTAAAATTACACATAATTTATATCCTTTGATGCAATTATAACTGTTTTCATCCTTAAAGCAAATATAAAATCAGTTTTGCTTAAGCTAATCATAATGTCAAAGCTATTATTATGTCAATACTAAAAAGAGGACAAAATTTGTCTCATTTAAAAATTTAACCCAATTTAAGAGGTAAATATGCAAGTTTATTTAGATAACAATGCAACAACGATGTGTGATCCACAAGTTGTTGAAGTGATGCAACCATTTTTTACAGAACTTTACGGAAATCCGAGTTCATTACACAAGTTTGGTACAGCGACACATCCATACTTAAGAAAAGCAATCGATCAAATGTATATAGCACTGAATGCAAGTGATGATGATGATATTATTTTCACATCTTGTGCAACTGAATCAAATAACTGGGTATTAAAATCAGTATTTAATGATTTAATTGTTGGTGGAGATAAAGATCATATCATCACTACAGAAGTGGAACACCCTTCGGTACTTTCTACTTGTAGATGGTTGGAAGAGCAGGGTGTAAAAGTAACATACCTTCCTGTAAATGAAGAGGGTATCGTTGAACCGCACGTTGTAAAAAGCTTTATCACAAACAAAACAGCACTTGTTTCTGTCATGTGGGCTAGTAATGAAACAGGGATGATTTTCCCTATTAAAGAGATTGGTGAAATTTGTAAGTCAAACGGTGTACTTTTTCACTCTGATGGTGTTCAGGCTGTTGGTAAGATTCCAGTTGACTTGCAAGATGTGCATGTTGATTTTGTTTCGATGTCAGCACACAAGTTCCATGGTCCAAAAGGGATAGGCGCACTTTATATTAAAAACTCACAAGCACTTTCTCCACTACTTCATGGTGGTGAGCAGATGGGTCACAGACGTAGTGGTACTTTAAATGTTCCATATATTGTTGGTATGGGTAAAGCTATCGAGCTTGCTACTACAAATATTGAAGAGAAGATGGCAAGTATCCGTGCAAAACGTGACAGACTTGAAGATGCACTTTTAGAGATGATTCCAGATACTTTTGTTGTAGGTAATCGTGATAACCGTACACCAAATACTATCCTTATCTCAATCCGCGGGGTTGAAGGTGAAGGGATGTTATGGGATCTTAATAATGCACAAATCGGTGCATCAACAGGAAGCGCATGTGCGAGTGAAGACCTAGAGGCAAATACAGTTATGCTTGCAATTGGTGCAGATAATGAACTGGCACATACAGGGATTCGTCTTTCACTTTCCCGTTTTACAACAGATGAAGAGATTGACTATACTATTGAACATTTCAAAAAAGCGGTTGAGCGTTTACGTGCAATTTCTAGTTCATTTGCAAAAGTACAACCAACTCCAGGTGGAGAAGCTGGTGAATGCCACATTCCACACCATATGGCTCACTAAAATAACAGAAAAAAGATAAAGGAATATATCAAGATGGCAAAAGATGATTTATTAGGCGCATCACTTTGGGATGCGTACTCAAATAAAGTAACAACTTTAATGAATAACCCAAGATACCAAGGGGAGATTACTCCAGAAGAGGCAGAAGCTCATGGCAACAAGCTTATTGTTGCTGACTTTGGTGCTGAGAGCTGTGGAGATGCAGTTCGTTTGTACTGGGAGATTGATCCAAAAACAGATAAAATTGTAAATGCTCGTTTTAAATCTTTTGGTTGTGGTACTGCTATTGCAAGTTCTGATGTTATGACGGAACTTTGTATCGGCAAAACTGTCCAAGAAGCAGTAAAGATAACAAATATCGATGTTGAAAAAGCATTGCGTGATGATCCAGATACTCCTGCAGTTCCACCACAAAAGATGCACTGTTCAGTTATGGCATACGATGTTATCAAAAAAGCAGCTTCATTATACTTGGGTGTTGATGAAGAGAGTTTTGAAGATGAGATTATCGTATGTGAGTGTGCTCGTGTATCACTCAACACTATTAAAGAGGTTATCAAGTTAAATGACCTTAAAACTGTTGAAGAGATTACAGATTATACAAAAGCTGGTGGTTTTTGTAAATCTTGTATCAAACCAGGTGGACATGAAGATAGAGAATGGTACCTTGTTGATATTCTAGAACAGACTCGCAAAGAGATGGATGAAGAGAAGATGAAAAAAGCAGCAGATGCTCAAGCAACTGGTGATGTTCCGTTTGAAGAGATGACACTTGTACAACAAATCAAAGCAGTAGATGCTATCATTGATGAAAATGTTCGTCAATTCTTGATTATGGATGGTGGAGATATGGAGATTATAGATATTAAAAAATCTGATGATTACATCGATATCTATATCCGTTATCTTGGTGCATGTAATGGTTGTGCTTCAAGTGCAACAGGAACACTTTATGCAATTGAGAGTACTTTAAAAGAGAAACTTTCTAAAAAAATTAGAGTTTTACCTATCTAAATTTTCTTTTATACTTGACACCCTTGGGGGTGTAAGTATATACTTCTCTTATGGAAACTTCATACAAACATCTTTACGAAACAATTACTGAGTCTTTGGTGCAAAAGGGTTATGCTGTTATAGAGAATGCTCTTTCTCCTAGTACAATACAACGTTTAGCCCAACACGCAACCTCTTTGCAAAATTATAAAGAAGCAGGTATCTCTGCAAACACGCAGCTTCATATCGATAAAAATCGTCGTCGTGATAAAATTCATTGGTTAGAGGATGATAATGCAGTAGAAAAAAGTTTTTTAGAGTTTGCAGAAGGTTTACGTTTGTATCTAAACCGTTCCCTTTTTTTAGGATTACATTATTATGAAGCACATTTTGCAAAATATGAAGTGGGTGATTTTTACGAAAAACATCTTGATGCTTTTAAAAACTCCAAAAACAGAGTTGTTACAACTGTATACTATCTCAATGATACTTGGCAACAGAGTGATGGTGGTGAGCTTGTTATTTATGACAAAAACGATACAGTTTTGGAAAAACTGCTTCCAACACGCAACACTTTAGTAGTTTTTTTAAGTGAAGAGTTTCCTCATGAAGTTTTGCCTGCAAATAAAACACGTCACTCCATAGCTGGATGGTTTCGGATAGATAAGGTATGAGAGAGTGTGATGGTGTAGATATTGGTGCAACTTTGTTTGTGCCCGCTTCCCATAAAAATCTTCATACTATTCTTAGGAGAGAAAAGTATAAAGAACTCAAGAGCATAGTGATCGATTTTGAAGATGGTCTTGAAGTATCTGCTCTTGAGAGTGCTTTGGAGGATTTACAACAACATCTTGGTTCTATAACAAACATATCACCACTTGTTTTTTTACGCCCAAAAAATCCCGATATGCTTTTAAGGCTTCTGCAACTGCAAAAAATAGAACAACTCGATGGCTTCGTATTGCCAAAGTTTTCTCTTAACAATGCAGATGCGTATTTACAACTGCTTGCAAAAACAGACTTTAAAATTATGCCTTCTATTGAAGGAGAGGAACTCTTTAGCAACACGCAACTCCAAAAGCTTAAAGATATATTGCTAACAGCTAAAACTAACATTGTGTTAGTTCGTTTTGGGCTTGAAGATATGCTCAAAGTTCTGAATATGCGTAGAAAATGTGAAGAGTCAGTTTTTGATTTTGCAGTTACCCATTATGTACTGGGAAATTTTTTAGCAACGATGAAAAGTGCGGGGTTTATGGTGAGTGGTGGTGTGTATCCTTGTTTTGAGGATAAAAATGGCTTTATAAAGGATGTTGAGAGGGATTTAAAAGAGGGTCTTTTTGGAAAGACTATTATCCATCCCAATCAGATAGAGTTGGCAAATAAGCTTTATAGAGTAACACACAAAGAGTATGAAAGAGCAAAAGAGATAGTTGAAGCACAAAGTGCAGTGTTTTCCCAAGATGGAATGATGGCAGAAAAAAATACGATGCTGCCTTATTCTCAGTACATCCTAAAGCGTGCCAAAGTATATGGTATTTGCTAAAAATATGCAGACATACTGCAGAAAGTTAATGGTAAAAAATGACAAAATATAGAAAAGTTCCGCTAAGTCTAGAGATGACACAGCATTTAGAGTTTATTGGTTATGGGAAAATGACTCCTATTCAAGAGGCTGTTTTGCCATTGGTACTTGAAGGTGGTGATGTAATCGCCCAGGCAAAAACTGGAAGTGGCAAAACAGCTGCGTTTGGTATAGGACTGCTTGAGAATCTCAATGTGAAAAAGTTTCGTATTCAGTCTCTTGTTTTATGTCCAACACGTGAACTTGCACATCAAGTGGCAACAGAACTTCGTCTTATTGCAAAATTTAAACATAATATTAAAATTTTGATGTTGTGTGGTGGGGAGTCTTTTGGTAAACAATGTAATAGCCTTTTTCATGAAGCACATATTGTAGTGGGTACTCCAGGACGTGTCCTTAAACATCTGAACAAAGGTACACTCTCTCTAGAACATCTCCAAACAATTGTTTTAGATGAAGCAGACAGAATGTTGGATATGGGATTTATTGAGGAGGTACAAACTGCTCTTTCCTTCGCTCCAGATAAGAGGCAGACACTTTTGTTTTCTGCAACTTATAATGATGAGATTATGGCAATAAGTCAAAAAATTCAAAATAATCCTTTTCAAATTACAACGAAAGAAGAAGAGGTCGCTAATGAGATAGAAGAAATATTTACTATATGTGAAGATAAAGAGCAGACTCTTTTAGGTGTTTTGAGTAGTTATAATCCAAAAAACTGTATTGTTTTTGTCAATACAAAACTTCAAGCAGATCAGCTTGCACAAACATTGCAAAAAAGAGATGTTGATGCTTTGGCTCTTCATGGTGATTTAGAACAGTATGACAGAAATGACGTACTTGTGCAGTTTAGCAATGGCTCATGTCGTGTGCTGATTGCAACTGATGTTGCTTCGCGAGGGATAGACATAAAAGAACTTTCTATGGTTGTGAACTTTGATATGCCAAATACAAAAGAGATTTATACTCATAGAATAGGAAGGACAGGACGTGCAGGAGCAGAAGGGATAGCTCTAACACTTGTAGAATCGAAAGAGGAGTTTCAAGAGTATGAGGATCGTAATGTTGTCCTTAAAGCTGATGAGGCTTTTGTGATAAGAGAAGATTTGAAGATGCAGCCAGAATATGTCACTTTGGTTATAGAGGGTGGAAAGAAAGATAAGTTGCGTGCTGGGGATATTTTAGGTGCTTTAACAAAAGATGCAACTCTTCAAGGTAGTGATGTGGGTAAAATTAACATATATGAAAAGCAGTCTTATGTGGCTATCGCACACAACCAAATAGATATAGCATATCAAAAGCTTCAAAGTTCAAAAATAAAAGCAAAAAGATTCTCTGTATGGATTTTGTCATAAATTAATTTATTTCTTTGTGCTATAATTTATCAATAACAATTTTTAATGGAAAATATATATGCAAGAGATATATGAAAAGCTTGGACTTTTCTATCTGGGTACAAAGAGTGACAATAATGGCTTAGTGCTCTACAAATCAAAAGATTTGACAACACACGCTATGATTATAGGGATGACAGGCTCTGGAAAAACGGGGCTTGGTATTGATCTTTTAGAAGAAGCAGCTATTGATAATATTCCCTCACTTGTTATTGATCCAAAAGGCGATATGGGGAATCTTTGTCTTGCTTTTGAAAATCTCTCGGCTGAAGAGTTTGCTCCGTGGGTTGAATCCAATAAAGATCCTGTTGCAGTTGCAACGATGTGGCGTGAGGGTTTACGGGCAAGTTATCAGGACCTTTCTCGGGTAAAAAAATTTGCAGCTGTTGAAAAAACAATCTATACACCAGGCAGTTCTGCAGGAGTGGGTGTTAATATTTTAGGTAGTTTTGAAGCTCCTAGTGCTGAGGTTTTAGATGATAGTGATACTTTGACTTCATTGATAAATACGACGGTTTCATCTTTGCTTGCTCTGTTGGATATTGATGCGGATCCTTTGAGTTCAAAAGAGCATCTGCTTCTTTCAAATATCTTCTATCACTATTATATGAAAGGGGAGTCTCTCTCTATTGAAGCACTTATAGGCTATATTGCTTCACCGCCTTTTGAGAAGGTTGGAATTATATCGCTAAAACAGTTTTATCCGCAAAAAGAGAGAATGAAACTTGCTATGGCGCTTAACGGTGTTATCTCTTCGATCTCTTTTTCTTCATGGATAGAGGGTGAAGCACTGGATATTCAAAAGATGCTCTATGATGAAGAGGGCAAGGCAAAGATCGCTATTTTTAATATAGCTCATCTTAATGATACACAGCGAATGTTTTTTGTTACACTGCTGCTCAATGCTTATATCAGTTGGATGAGAAAACAAAGAGGTACATCTTCGCTAAAAAGTATTCTCTATATGGATGAGATTTTTGGTTTTTTCCCACCTTCACAAAATCCTCCTTCAAAAAAACCGATGATGTTACTGCTTAAAC
>JAMOSN010000043.1 GCA_027068455.1 Sulfurimonas sp. | reverse complement strand
AAGTTTGAGTGGTGTTTGTCCACCAAAGTGTACGATGATACCATCTGGATCTTCATTTTCGATAACTTCTCTTACATGTTCAAAGTCGATCGGCTCAAAGTAAAGTACATCTGATGTATCGTAGTCCGTTGAAACTGTTTCAGGATTACAGTTGTACATAATGGTCTCAATACCCATCTCTTTTAAAGCAAAAGCTGCGTGTACACAACAGTAGTCAAACTCAATTCCTTGTCCAATACGGTTTGGCCCACCACCTAAAATAAGTACTTTTTTCTTATCAGACTTGCGTGTTTGTACATTTGGAAGCTTTGTGATGTTGGTTGTTGAGTAAAGGTATGGAGTAAGCGCTTCAAACTCTGCAGCACATGTATCAACCTCATTAAACTCTAAAGAAACACCAAGTTTTTTTCTCGCTTCATAAACAACATTTTCACTTACCTCTTGAGAAGAGTTTTTCTTAATAAGCTGTGCAATGCGTTTGTCAGAAAAGCCATCTACTTTGGCACTCCTCATCATATCTTCATCAAAAAGTATTTTATCTGTAATGGTTTTTTCTTTTTCCATCAGCTCTTGGAGCTGGTAGAGGAACCATGGATCGATTTTACATGTGTCAAACATCTCCTCAATACTCATTCCACGTCTAAAACCCTCAGCTACATAAAGGATTCTGTCTGCATTTGGACGACGAATCTCATGGCGTACAAACTCATCATCTGCATCGATGTCATCAAAACCACATAAACCAGTTTCAAGGGAACACAGAGCTTTTTGAACAGACTCTTTAAAAGTACGCCCAATTGCCATAACCTCACCAACAGATTTCATAGAAGTTGAAAGTGTACTTACTGCTTCAGGGAATTTTTCAAATGTAAAACGTGGTACTTTTGTAACAACGTAATCAATAACAGGCTCAAACGATGCAGGTGTTCCTGTGATGTCATTTGTAATCTCATCAAGAGTAAATCCAACAGCAAGAAGTGTTGCCACTTTTGCTATAGGATATCCTGTTGCTTTGGATGCAAGTGCAGAGGAGCGAGATACACGAGGGTTCATCTCGATTACAATCATACGACCAGTTTTAGGATCAATGGAGAACTGAACATTACTTCCACCAGTATCTACACCGATCTCACGCAAGATTGCAAAAGAAGCATCACGCATTCTTTGGTACTCTTTATCTGTTAAAGTAAGCGCAGGTGCTACTGTGATACTGTCACCCGTATGCACACCCATAGGGTCAAAGTTTTCAATAGAACATACGATGATACAGTTATCTGCTTTATCACGGATAACCTCCATCTCATACTCTTTCCAACCAAGCATAGACTCCATAATCTCAATCTCATTTACAGGAGAAGCACTGATCCCTTCTTGCGCGAGTTTTTTGAACTCTTCCATATTGTAAGCAACACCACTACCACCACCAGCAAGTGTAAAAGAAGCTCTTGAGATAACTGGAAAACCTATCTCTTTGACAACTTCTATTGCTTCTTCAACGCTGTAAGCATTACGACTTTTTGGTAAATCCATACCGATTTTAATCATTGCTTCATTAAAGAGGTGTCTGTCTTCCCCTTTTTTGATAGCCTGAGGGTCAGCACCTAAAAATTCAATACCCTCTAACATCCCTTTTTCATACATACTCATTGCAACATTTAAAGCAGTTTGTCCACCCATAGTAGGTAGTATTGCATCTACATTTTCATCTTTGATGATTTTGGCAATAACATCCTCTTTGATTGGTTCGATATATGTTCTGTCTGCAAATTCAGGATCAGTCATAATAGTTGCAGGATTGGAGTTGATAAGAACAACACGGTAGCCTAACTCTTTTAAAGTTTTTACAGCTTGTGTTCCAGAGTAGTCAAATTCACATGCCTGACCGATAATAATCGGACCAGAGCCTATAAGTAAAATAGTTTTAATGTCGGTGCGTTTTGGCATTTGTTACCTCTTAAATAATCTCTTAAAAATTTAGAGATTATAACTAAAAGGCACTTAATATTTGATGAGTTTGAAAAAAACTCTAATACTCAAACTTGTAAATTACAGAAAAAAGCCCTGAATAGATGTAGTTTTCATTGACTAAAGGACTATCCTGTGCAGTTTTTGCAATGATGTCATATCTTAAATTTAACAGAAGTGAAAACTTTTTATATAATGGATAATGTATATAGGTTTGTGCACCGATTTCAAAGCCATCAGTAGCTTCATAGTAAGGGTGAAGAGGAGAACTTTCCTGCTGTGTTACACCATAATAGTAGTTGAGGAATTTTTGAGATTGGTACATAACAACGATGCTTGGATAGAATGTAAACTTGCCAAAAGAGTATTCATCTCCAATTTCAGTTCGAAGAAGCCAAGAATCGTAACGATCTAAAATATCAGTCAGAAGCATGATCTCTATATATTTCGTATCATGATAGCTCGCACTAAAGGCTAAGCCACCCTCCAGGGTTGTTTTACGCTCCTGCATACCATTTAAAATAGGTGCATCACTTGGTTTATAGCCAAAAGGTCTAGGTTGTGCCGTGATAGAAAATCCCCATGCATAATCCTCTTTCTTTTCACCAAGAAAATAGACACCGCCACGACTCCAACGCATATAAAAGATACCGTTATCAAAAAATATCACAGGCGAAGGTACAACGATGTCGTCAACATCTTTATATGGTTGAGATTGTATATATGGACCAAGACCTATGGTGAGAGTTTGTTTTTCATTGGCAACAAGTGTAGAGAAAAATAAAACAAACACTAAGAGATATTTCATTGTGGACTCCTTATAAGATAAAAATAGTTTGGCTCATTTGCTTGATAGTAAGGCTCAATCAAAGCACTTTGATACCCTTGTGATTTCGATACTGAAATCACTTTACCAACTTTTAAACCTTGAAAAAAAATATGATCAAGACCTGATGTTATCACTTCATCACCTTCATTGATATGAAACCAGGCAGGAATAAAGTTGACTAAAATATTTTCTTCATTATTTCCATGTGCAATACCAGGGGCTTTGTCTTTGCCAACATAAACAGCATAGGTGCTTTTTATATCTTTGTTAAGAAGAGCAAGTGGTTTATTGTTTTTTGGAATAACGATACCAGCTACAAAATCTTTGTAGGTAAGTCCATATATCTTAGAACTATTATATTCTAGAACATCCAACCAAACTCTATTTAAATTACCAAATTTTTCATAAGAGATACTTCGAACAAGCTCTATTTTTGGATCATTGGCAAAAAGTGTGTGATTGTTTTTATAAAGATCTTTAAGTTCAGAAGCAAGTTGAATATTTAACACTTTATTTATTTCATAGTTTTTTAATTTTTCATTGAGTTGTGCAATCCGTTGTGCTTGAAAGAAATGCTTTTCAAAGAGTGCATCAATATATGAAAGAGTGTTGAGATAGCTTGATTTTATATAATTTAAAGAGGATTGTATGGGAGATTGTACATTGTTAGAATAATAAAGTGCACCCATAAAGAGTGCAACAATAATCAAAAAAGAAAAAAACTTTTTATTCATTCTCAAATAGTTCTTGTAGGAGATCGATCTCCTCTAAGGCACGACCAGTTCCACGTGCTACAGCTAAAAGAGGTTCATCTGCTACAAAAACAGGAATCTTGACAAGGTCTGAAAGGTATTTATCAAGCTGACGTATAAGTGCTCCCCCACCTGTTAAAATGATACCATGGTTAACAATATCACCAGCGAGATCAGGTGGCATTCTCTCAAGAACATCGCGAAGTGCTTCTGCAATCTCTTTGAGTGGCTCTTTCATAGCATCTTTTGCATCTTCACTTGTAAGCTCTACCGAACTTAAAAGCCCCTCTACCTGATCACGACCATTGATAACCATAGTAAGCTCTTCATCCAAACTTACTGCTGTTCCGATGTTGATTTTAATCTCTTCTGCAACACGCTCACCGATAAGAAGATTGTATTTTTTTCTTACGTAGTTTACAATACCTTGGTCAATCTTATCTCCAGCTGTACGGATAGATTTTGAAAGAACAAGTCCTCCTAGTGAAACAACACCGATCTCAGTAGTACCTCCACCGATATCAACTACCAAATGACCTTGTGGTTCACGGATATCAACTCCAGCACCAATAGCAGCAGCCATCGGTTCCTCAATTAAAAATACTTCACGAGCTCCAGCACTGAGTGCTGATTCTCGAACAGCTTTTCTCTCAACCTGTGTAAGTCCATAAGGTACACAGATAATAATACGAGGAGATATAAGAGAACTTCTGCCATGCGCTTTTTCAATGAACTTACGGATCATCTTCTCTGTCATATCAAAATCAGCAATAACTCCATCACGCATAGGGCGGATAGCTTTTATGTTACCAGGAGTTTTTCCTACCATATCTTTTGCTTCATGCCCTACAGCTAAAACCCTTGCGTGTCCATATTTCTCAGTTTTTACAGCAACAACAGAAGGCTCATTGATGATAATACCACGCCCTTTTGCAATTACAATTGTATTTGCTGTTCCTAAGTCAATAGATAAATCGTTGGAGAAAAGTCCTACTATTTTATTGAATATCATTTTGTTACCTTATGCAGTTTTTTGCGTTGTTTTTTTTATATAAACAGGTTGTGCACCATTTTCTATAACATCTTTTGTTATGAGAATTTCATATCCACTGTATTCAGGAAGTTCATACATAATATCAATCATACTTTCTTCTAAAATAGCACGAAGACCACGAGCTCCAGTTTTACGTTTGATCGCTTTTTGTGCTATAGCACGCAATGCATCCTCTTCAAACTCAAGCTCTACATCATCTATGGCAAAGAGTTTTTTATACTGTTTGATAAGTGAGTTTTTGGGCTCAGTTAAGATGCGAACCATATCATCTTCAGTAATCTCATTAAGGGAAGCAATAATTGGTAAACGACCAACGAGTTCAGGGATAAGACCATAGTGAACTAAATCTTCAGGTTCAACCATATCGTATGTTGGTTTTGCTTCATCTTTTGTTTTTTTCTCATGACCAAAACCTAAAACATTGTCGCCCTGTTTACGTTTGAGTATCTCATCAAGACCATCAAATGCACCACCACATATAAACAAGATATTTGTAGTGTCAATAGATGTGAACTCTTGGTTAGGGTGTTTTCTACCACCTTTTGGTGGAATGTTAACTTGAGATCCCTCAATGATTTTTAAAAGTGCCTGTTGTACACCTTCCCCACTTACATCACGGGTAATGGAACGGTTTTCACTCATACGTGAGACTTTATCCACTTCATCAAGGAAAATGATCCCTTTTTGTGCACGTTCTACATCACCATCAGCTGCTTGGATCAGTTTTGTTAAAATATTTTCAACATCTTCACCAACATATCCAGCCTCTGTCAGGCTTGTTGCATCTGCAATGGCGATAGGAACATTTAAAACACGTGCTATAGTCTGAGCCATAAGTGTTTTTCCACTCCCTGTTGGACCAATAAGAAGGACATTTGATTTCGCTATTTCTGTGTCGTCATCCTCAATAGGTACATTTTTAAAGATACGTTTGTAATGGTTGTAAACAGCAACGCTGACAAGTTTTCTAGCACGCTCTTGACCAATAATATACTCCCCTAAAAATGTATCAAGCTCTTTTGGAGTCATAAGTTTTTCAACTGCATCCATAAGCTCTTTATTGTTACTTTGGGAAGCCGCTTGTTTTTCATCACCAAACATTATTTTATAAGCTGATATTACACAGTTTTTACAAATGTAAACACCATTTCCAGCAATGAGTGGATTTTCTTTACTTTCTGTTGCATCACAAAAACTACAGCGTCTTTGAATCATACATCTTCCTTTATTTTTCTTTCAAACGGAATACCCCGTTTTGTTTTGATTACAAAGTTACATAAGTCTGTAACATAATGATTATTTGTACTTTCTAAAAGTTCACTTGCTGTATCCTTGAGTGGCTTTCCAGATTCAAAAAGTTCTCTGTAAGCACTTTTGAGAGCATTGATATCTTCACGCTCAATATGGCGTCTAAGTCCTGTAAGATTTAAACCGCGAAGTGAAGCTCGATTTCCCTCCGCCATACAAAATGGTGGAACATCTTGAGCTAAAGCACTCGCCCCTCCAACCATTGCATAATCTCCTACATGTACAAACTGATGTACAGGTGTCATTCCACCGATAACTACATAATCACCAAGCTCTACATGCCCTGCAAGTGTTGCAGCATTTGCCAAGATACAATGATTACCTATGATAACATCATGCCCTAAGTGAACATATCCCATAAAAAGGTTATGGTTTCCTATGATGGTTTTGCCGCCACCACCTTTAGTACCTGGGTTAAAAAGGGTGAATTCTCGAATAGTGTTGTTATCTCCGATGATTAACTCAACATCTTCACCATTATATTTCAAATCTTGAGGGATAGAACCTAAAACAGAATGTGAAAATATTTTATTGTTCTTTCCAATAGTTGTTTTTCCATAGATACAACTGCCTTGTGCAATGGTTGTATCATCACCGATTTTAGCTTCTGATGAGATAAAACAATAAGGAGCGATTGCAACATTTTCTCCAATAATTGCACCATCCTCAATTACTGCAAGTTTAGATATTTTATTATTTGACATAATGATTATTTATCCACAATCATAGCTTTGAGTTCAGCTTCACTTGTGAGTTTTCCATCCACATAAGCTTCCCCTTTTAACAGCCAGATAGCACCTTTGTTCTTAATAACCGAGAGTCTATACTCTAGTTGGTCACCTGGTTTAACTGGTGAGCGAAATTTTGCTTTGTCAATACTCATAAAGTATACAACCTTATTAGCAATCTCCTCTTCAGTAACACCATCCATACTTTTAAATGCCAAGATACCACCAGCTTGAGCCATTCCCTCTAAAATCATAACACCAGGATAGATTGGATGACCTGGGAAGTGACCTTCAAAAACAGGTTCAGAGATAGAAACATTTTTGTATGCAATGATACTCTCTTTGGGTGTAAGGTCAGTTACACGGTCAACAAGTAAAAATGGGTAACGGTGAGGTAAGATTTTTTGAATTTCAACAACATCCATAAGCATAGTAAGAAACCTTTTAGAAAATAATTTTTAGACATTTTAGCTAAATTATTATTATATAATGATTAGTTTTTCTTTTGTATCTTCGTATGTTTTGGCATCAAGAAAGAGAGTAAGTTTCGTTTCAATCATTTTATCTATGACAATAATGGGACTTAGGTCATATAAAGTGTTTGTAATTGTTGTACGCAGTTGTACCTCTTTTTCAAAAGAAGGGGGATTGAAAATAAGTTCTTTGACCGATTGATATTGCGTGTTGGCAAGTTTATTAAAATGTTGTAGAGATAAAATTTTTATCTCTTCTCTGTTAAAATAATGGATATTGTCTATACTAAATTCAATTTTACCTTGTGCACGTTTACGTGGCAGTGTAGAATAACTTAAGGCATACGCAGGAATATTTTGTGTTTTTCCTTTGGTGAGTTTACAAAAAAATTGTCGATAATTTAAAAACTTATGTTTGATAATTTTGTATTTTATACCATTATCTTCAAGCTTGTTGCGTGTTGTATAAAGTTCTAATCTTTCCTCTATAGAAGCAGGTAGAATTTGCCCTGAAATAGGGGAGAACATCTCATCCATTAATTTGTCTTGTTGTTCTCGCTGCATTGTAAGCCCGTAGATACATCCACAATAGTCTTGACGGTAAAGCTGTTGCTCTTTGGTAACTCGACTTTGATCTTGTGTACCACCACCACTTCTGTAGTCCACTGCGATAAACTCCACACCATGCTCTTTATAAAACTTATCGCCGATACGTTTGAGTTGTTCTTGAGATTTAAGAGGGGAAACAAGTAGTGTAGTTGTGATCTTTTTTTCACCAATCTCTAACGCTTTTTGAGCACTAACTAAAAAACGTTTGTTAAAGCATACTTCACAACGAGCACCCTTTTCAGGTTCTTTTTCAAGACCTCGAACAGCTGCAAGCCATGATTCGTAATCATACTCACCTTCTATAAGCTCAATTCCAAGTTTACTGCAGCTTCGCTCAACATCTAAAAGTCGAAGTTTGTACTCAGAATATGGATGAATGTTGGGATCATAAAAAAAACCCGTAAGTTTTTCATCGGGAAAATCTTTTTTGAGTTTTTCTAAAAAAAAGTGTGAATCAACACTACAGCAGATATGAACTAAAATAAGAAGGCCTTTTTTATGGAATTATATCAAGATTTAGATAATTTTTATTTGTCCTGCACTATAATCAGCAAAAATTACTCTAAAGATGCCTTATGATAGAAAATAATTTATTTAGATCAATGGATATGATTATCAATGAGAGTGGTATCCTTGTTTATGTCATTGATTTAGAGAGTTATAAGATTGTTTATGCAAATAAAAGGTGTGAAGAGGAGTTTGGAAAAAATATAGTAGGAAAAGCTTGTTTTTCTATACTCCAAAAAGATAAAGCAACTCCTTGTGAATTTTGTTCTTTACAAAATAGGAGTAAAAATCTTGGGGATGATTTTGAATGGGAAAATGTCAATCCTATTAATAACAGGCACTATATTTTTCATGATCGAATTGCTTTATGGGAAAATAACCAAAAAGTAAAAATTAAGATTGGTATTGATGTAACGGAATTACATTTGTTAAAAAAAGCATTAATTGAGGAAAAAGATAATGCAGTCAAATCCTTTGAAGCTCTTTTAAATGCAACAATAGAGGGTATCTTCATTTTTGACAGAGATAAAAAATGTAAACTTGTCAATCAAGTAGCATCAAATCTTATGTTGTATGATAAGGATGAAATGATTGGAATGAGTGCTTTGGATTTTATTGCACCAGAGTCAGTAGAGAATGTAAAAAATTACATGAAAAACAGTGTGCAAGAACCTTATGAAGCTACAATGCTTAGAAAAGATGGTTCTCGTTTTGTGGCACTTTTACGTGGAAATAATGTTGTTTTAGCCGGAGAGCAGGTACGTGTATCGGCCATTATGGATCTGACAAAAAGAAAAGAGTATGAAGCCAAAATTCTTAAACTTGCACATTATGATATCTTGACAACTTTACCAAACAGAGTACTCTTTAAAGAGTATATTTTTCGGGCAATAAACAGGTGTAAACGTACACAAGAGTACTATGCCTTACTGTTTATAGATTTGGATGATTTTAAAATGGTTAATGATACGGTAGGGCATAGTATTGGAGATAAAGTTTTAATTGAAGCTGCTAAACGTTTAAAAAGTTCTATACGAAAAAATGATGTTGTCGCTCGTTTAGGTGGTGATGAATTTGTTGTTCTAGTTGAAACAAATAATACCGATGAAAATGCAACAATGAATAGCGTTGTAAAAGTTGCCCAGAAAATTTTACAACGATTACAAGAAGCGTATCATATAGAAGAACATACTTTTAGAATTAGTGCAAGTATAGGCATTAAACTTTTTAATGATGATGTATTAGATATGGATACGCTGATGAAATATGCTGATAGTGCGATGTATAATGCAAAATTTGGTGGAAAAAATCGTTTTGAATTTTTTAATCCAGAGATTCAGCATCTGATGGAAGAGAAAATCTCTTTAACAAATCGCCTTCGTGAAGCGATTGAAAAGGGAGATATGGTTCTGTATTATCAACCTCAGGTTGCTTATGGTGAAGATGCGCAGATAGTTGGTGTTGAAGCGTTAATCCGATGGAACGATTCACAAAAAGGGATGATTCCTCCTGCTGAATTTATTCCTTTAGCCGAGGAAAGCGACCTTATTTTGAATCTAGGCGACTGGATTTTAAATGAAGCATGTAAGCAGATAAAAATTTGGAGTTGCGATACAATAAAAAATCAGTGGCGTGTCTCTATTAATGTAAGTTCCAAACAGTTTGAAGAGAATGATTTTGTAGAAAAACTTGAAAAGATTCTTATTAAACATGAGATTGATACAAAACTGATTATGTTAGAGTTGACAGAGGGTGTTTTAATTCAAAATTTTGAAGAGACAGTAGAAAAACTGCACCGTTTAAAAAATTTAGGGCTTTCATTGTCCATTGATGATTTTGGTACGGGCTACTCTTCTCTTGCTTATCTTAAAAAATTACCGATGGATGAATTGAAAATTGACAAGTCGTTTATTGATGATTTGATGAATGATGAAAATGATGAGATTATTACACAGACAATAATATCTATTGGACAAAAATTTGGTTTGAAAGTAATTGCTGAGGGTGTTGAAACAGAAGCACAACGAGATAAACTACTTGCTATAGGATGTAATTTCTTTCAAGGGTATCTTTTTGCAAAACCTACAAAAGCTGAGCTTTTGTAGACTAATGAGATTTATTTAAAAAGACCTGATAATATATTCATAGCACCTGTTGCATTTGAACCTTTGAAGTAATTCATTATAATTGGTACAAATTGAGTAATCATTGAACTGTTGAGCCCTAATGATGAAAACTGTGAAGCTAAAGCAGCCATACCTGTAGATGAATTACCACCAAGTGCACCTAATGCTCCCATAGCACTACTTGCTTGTGGTGCCATTTTAAGAAGAGAACTTGAATTTGGAATAGCACTTGCCAAGGTTGTATATTTATTTGAAGGAAGAGAATCTTTTGCATAGCTTAAAATGCTTCCCACGCCACCAGTAGCTTGTTTGTCAGAGATACCAAGCTGGCTTGTTAGCATACCGACAAGATTACTATTTTTTGTTTCACTTTTTGCAGTAGCTACCGCTGTGTGTGTATTTGTTGCAGTATTAACACTTGAGAGTGCACTTGTTGCATCACCTAAGCTAAATGCTGAGATTGATTGGACACATACCAAAAATGATGTCGCTAAAATAATTTTTTTCATTGTTTAGTTCCTTTTTTCAAAAATTTCTATAGAGATGATTTGGTCTTCACCTTCAAGTGAATCCAATGTTGCAAAGCTTTCTGTATCTTCATCTTCAATACCGCCAAAAACAGTGTGTACACCATCTAAATGTGGACAAGGTGCAAAACAGATAAAGAACTGACTTCCACCAGTATCTGGACCAGCATGAGCCATAGAGATAGTTCCTTTTAGATGAACGTGTGTATTTTTTTCAGTTTCACAAGCTATCGCCCAGTCTGGTCCACCAGTTCCTGGCATACCACCTGCACCCTCTTTTGTGTTAGGGCAACCACCTTGAGCCATGAAACCTGGAATAACACGGTGGAATTTTAAACCGTTATAAAAACCACTTTGTGCCAAATGTGCAAAGTTAGCTACTGTATTTGGTACTTCCTCTGGATAAAGTTTTAACCAGATAGTCCCTTTGTTTGTACTTATTTTTGCATACTGTAATTTTGCTAATTCATCTTCGCTTAGATTGTATTCTTTTAGTTTTTTTCCAAACATTTATAAAGCCTTTTATTGATTTTTGTGTGATTATAGTTAAATTTTTTAAATTTTAGTATAATCACTCTATGAAAAGATACTCATTTTTTAAAAATATGACAATAAAAAGAGCCAATATACTAACAATTGTTGTCATATTTTTCTTTAGTTTGGTTTTTGTCTCTTTGCTTGTGAATGAGATATATAAAGATTATGAGTTGGCATTGCATAAAAGTATTATAGTGCAATCTGACAATAATATAAATGCAAAACTTGTTCAAGAAAACAAGCAAAAGTTAAAGTTGCTGCTTATTAAAACGGTGCTTGCTATTGTAACACTCTCTTTTATTATCTTTGCCATAGCACTTGCATTTTATAAGATTTTAAATATGATTCTACAAAGTGATATAGAGAAGTTTTTAGACTTTTTTGAAAAAGCTGCGCATGAAGAGAAGTTGATAGATTCAAAAGAGATCTTTTTTCAAGACTTTAAATATATGGTGAGCTATGCAAACGAGATGGTAAGAACGATTGCCAAGCAAAAAGACTCATTGCGTGAGCTAAATCTTCATCTTGAAGACAGAGTAAAAGAAAAGACATACTCACTAGAAGCTATTAACAAAAATCTTCAAGATGAAAAACAGTTCTCTGAAGAGATATTGCAAGCACAAAAAGAGTTTTTACGCTACACAGTTCATGAAACAAATACGCCACTAAGTGTTATTTTAACAAATATTGAACTCTATACAATAAAGCATGGAAAAGACAAGCATC